>CANRCZ010000019.1 GCA_947629265.1 uncultured Bacilli bacterium
AAATATCAAGTAACTCTAATAAAAACAATAGTAATAATAGCAAAGATGATGAGGTGTCATTATGTACTAGGAACGTGGTTTAGCCATATTGCTGTTGAAATACCTGGAGAAAATGCTTCTAATGAATGGTGTGAACCAGTAACAGATGAAGAATATGATAAATTAGATAATTAAAAAATACAAATTTTATAAGTAAACCATTTACGAGGTTTACTTTTATAGTATCATAAACATAAAAATCATAGTATAATAAAAAAAGGTGATGATATGAAAAAGATAATACTAAAAGTAGAAGACATGACTTGTTCAGCATGTTCTAACCATGTAGAAAAGTATTTAAAAAAACAACAAGGTGTTATCGACGTTTCAGTTAACCTAGTTTTAGGTCAAGCTCTTATCTATTATGAAGATGATATTAATATCGATACCCTTGGTGATTATATAAATCGTTCAGGATATAAATATGGTGGAATCTATGACGAAAAAGAAGAAAATAAAAAAGACAATAGCAAAATCTATTTGATTTCGTTATCCATCTTGATGCTTCTTATTATGTATATTTCTATGTCTCACATGATAAATTTACCTGTTATACCTTTTTTAGATATGATGAAATATCCTATTAATTACGCATTATCATTGTGTTTACTTACCATCCCTTACTTAATTTATGGTAAAGATATTATCATATCAGGTATCAAGAACTTAATTCATAAATCACCAAATATGGATACATTAGTATCCCTTGGTGTATTAGTTAGTTTTATTTATAGTTTCATAAATATGATTTTAATCATATCAGGTAATCACATGCTAGTTGAAAACTTATATTTTGAGTCAGTTTGTATGATTATTCTCTTTATTAAATTAGGTAGATATATCGATAAAAATAGCAAAGAAAAAACAAAAGAAGCGATTAAAGAACTTGTTCAAGTAACCCCAGAAAGTGCCTTACTAAAAACTGAAAACGGTGAAAAAACAGTAACTATCGATGAGGTTAAAGTAGGAGATATCCTAATTGTAAAAGCTGGAATGAAAGTAGCAGTCGATGGTGAAATAGTAAAAGGTTCTGCCCACTTTGATGAATCTTTCATTACCGGAGAATCTAAACCTAACAAAAAACAACAAGGTGATAAAATTGTAGCTGGATCTATTAATTATGATGGAATAGTCGCATATAAAGCCTTAAAAATTGGACCACATTCAACTATTTCAGAAATGGTTCATTTAGTCCTTGAAGCAAGTAATTCTAAAATGCCGATTTCAAGAATAGCTGATAAAGTAAGTTCATTCTTTGTTCCTTTTGTTTTAATAATAGCAGTTTTAACCTTTATTATCTATATCCTTTTAGGAACTACCTTAAATGATAGCCTTATTCATATGGTAACAGTACTCGTCGTAGCTTGTCCTTGTGCTTTAGGATTAGCTACCCCTCTAGCTATTGTCGTTTCCATAGGTACTCTAGCAAAGAAAAATATTTTAGTAAAATCTAGTGAAACCTTAGAAATAGCTTCCCATATCGATACGATTGTTTTCGATAAAACAGGAACCCTTACTTATGGTAAATTGAATGTCAGCAAAATATATAATTATTCCAATTACGATGATAAAAAATTATTAAATATTGTTGCCAATATCGAAAGTAAATCTACTCATCCTATCTCTTTAGCGTTCACTAAATTTAAAATAGAAGAATTAAAAGTTATCGATTACGAAGAAATATCTGGTCTTGGTATCAAAGCTAAAATCGATAATAAAAAATACTATTTAGGAAACAGTAAAATTTTAGATAAGATAAAAAATAAATATAAAGCTGATGAAGAAGCACTTTCTAATGATGGTAATAGTATTGTCTATATATTAGAAGATGATAATATAATTGGGTTAATTGGTGTAAAAGATGTAATTAGAAAAGAAGCCAAAACAACAATAAAAAAACTAAAAGAATTAGGTTATAATATCATTATGCTTACAGGTGATAATGACATTATCGCTAAAATTATCGGTGATGAACTAGGTATTGATGAGATAATTTCTAGTGTAATGCCTAGCGAAAAAACGAAATATATTAAAAAGTTACAAAACGATGGTAAAAAAGTCGTAATGGTCGGTGATGGTATTAACGATGCTCCCTCTTTAGCGACCTCTAATATCGGTATCAGTTTTAAAAGTAGTACCGATATTGCCGCCAATTCATCAAATGCTATAATTACAAACGACAATATTAATTGTATTTTAACCTTTTTAAAGATGGGTAAAAAAACACTAACGAATATCAAACAAAATTTATTTTGGGCATTCTTTTATAACATTTTAATGATACCACTTGCAATCGGTTTATTTAAAACAATCGGTCTAGAAATAAATCCGATGATCGCTAGTGCATCGATGATGCTTTCAAGTCTATGTGTTGTTTTTAACGCCTTAAGATTAAAAAAAATTAACTTTTAAATAAGTTTAACATGAGAACTAGTAACTATATCAATAAAAATATTTAGGAGCTATAAAATGACAATTGAAGAAGAAATATTTAAAAAAACAAAAATAGATTTTAATAAAATCATTACTTATGGTTTTAAAAAAGAAAATAGTTTATATAGATATTCTAAAAATATTATGAACGATACTTTTAAAGTCGATATTATAATAAACGAAGATAGTAAAGTTATAGGTAAAATTTATGATTTAAGTACCAAAGAAGAATACATTAACTTTAAATTAGAAAATAATTTAGGTTCTTTTAATACCAAAGTAAAAGATGAATTTAAAAATATACTAGAAGACATTAAAAATAAATGCTTTAAAAAAGAATCATTCATCTATGAACAAGCTAATGAAATAGCCAAGAAAATAAAGATAAAATATAATGATGAACCTAATTTTGAATGGGAAAAATTTCCAGGTTACGCTACCTTTAAAAACAGTGCTAATCAAAAATGGTACGCTATAATAATGAATATCGATAAAAGTAAAATCGATGCTAAAGCTAAAGGTGAAATCGAAATAATCGATATAAAGTTAGATCCAACCAAAATACAAGATTTATTAAATCAAAAAGGTTTTTATCCAGCTTATCATATGAATAAAAAAAATTGGATTACTATCGTATTAGATAATACTGTAAGTGATAAAGAAATAATGAATTTAATCGATGAAAGTTATAGATACACTATCAAAAAATAGCAACATAAGGATATAACCTAAATTTAAAAATATGGTTGGTACTAAAACATTGATTATATAGTAAACCATCTACCTAGTTTACTATTTTTATGGTATAATTGTAAGCAAAAAGGATAGTGATCGAATGGAAACAATATTAATTATTGAAGACGATAAAAATATAAATGATATGTTAAGCCAATTATTATCGAATAATAATTACAAAGTACTAAGTGCCTTTTCAGGTACAGAGGGTATACTAATCCATAACGAACAAGTAAATCTTATTTTGTTAGATCTAATGTTACCCGGTAAAAATGGTGAAGAAATTATCGAAGACTTAAAACAAAAATATAACGTTCCCGTTATCGTAATGAGTGCTATTTCAAATATCGATAAAAAATTAGATTTATTTAATTTAGGAGCCGATGATTATATAACCAAACCTTTTAACAATAAAGAATTAATCGCAAGAATTAAAGTACATTTAAAAAATGGTAAACATTCTAAATCAACTGTCATTAAATATAAAGATATCGAATTAAACACAAGCGACTTTAGCGTCATCTGTAATAATAAGAATGTAGTACTTACTAAAAACGAATTTGAACTTTTAAAAGTATTGATGACTAATCCCGAACAAGTCTTTACTAAAAGTAATCTGTTTGATTTAGTTTGGGGTAATGAAGATTCCGCTGATGATAATACCTTAAATGTTCATATCAGTAGAATTAGAAATAAACTAAAAGAATGTAATCCTAAAGTAGAATATATCGAAACAGTTTGGAGTATTGGTTATAAAATGAAAAAGTAAAATTTAAGGAAATTTTAAGAATTGTGTTAAGAGTTTTTTAACACTTTTTTTATATAATCTTATTAGAGGAGGAAATTGTAATGAAAGATATAATTTTAAAAACAAACGAACTTACAAAAAAGTATAAAGATTTTACGGCCCTAGACCATGTTAACCTTACTATAAATAAAGGTGATATCTATGGACTTATCGGTAGAAATGGTGCAGGTAAAACAACACTCATGAAAATTATTACCACTCTTACTAATAAAACAAGCGGTGAATTTGAATTATTTAAAGTAATGGATAACGATCTTACAGAAGCTAAAAGAAAAGTAGGATGCTTAATAGAAAATCCCGCTTTTTATCCTAATTTAACAGCATATCAAAACCTAAAATATTACGCTATTCAAAAAGGAATTGTCGATTTAAAACAAATTGATGAAGCCTTAACTTTAGTTAGTTTACAACAAGTTAAAAATAAAAAATTTAAAACATTTTCACTAGGAATGAAACAAAGACTAGGAATAGCGTTCGCTATTATGGATAATCCCGATTTTATCATCTTAGATGAACCAATCAACGGATTAGATCCTATAGGTATAAGTGAATTAAGAGATACATTTAAAAAACTTAACGAAGAAAAAAATATAACAATTCTAATTTCTAGTCATATCCTATCAGAACTTTATGCTCTAGCTAATAAATTTTGTATCATCGAAAAAGGTAAAATTATAAAACAACTTACCAAAGAAGAACTAGATTTAGAATGTAGTAAATGTATTGTAATCAAAACAGATGATATAAAAAAAGCTAGTAATGTTATCGAAACAGACTTAAAAACTACAAACTATAAAGTGATAGATAAAAACGAAATAAGACTATATGATTATCTTAATAACGCTGATAAAGTAAATAAAACCTTATCAAAGAAAGATATCAATATCATGTCTTTATATGAAACAGGAATTTCACTTGAAGATTATTTCAAAAACTTACTAAAGGAGGCTAAGTAGAATGTTAAGCATAATTAAATCAGACCTATATAGAATTTCAAAAGGAAAAGCTATCTATATCGTAATACTAATAATTCTCATTTTAAATATTGTATCCGCAGTTGGTTTAGATGCCGGTCATATAGGTTTATCAGTAGGAACAAATATCGACGTTACCGATACCGAAACATTAGCTCAAATAAGTTCTGTTAATTCCATAAGTGATTACCGAAAACTGATGAAAAGCTTTGGTACCTTTCCACTAGATAAAGACGTCATAGGTCAAAATGTTAATTTATATTACCTATTTATCGTCATCGTCGTTATAATTTTATGTACTGATTTTTCTAATAAAAGTATAAAAAATACTTTATCTTCAGCCATTTCCAAAAGAAAATATTATCTATCTAAATTATTTTTAATTCTAGGTTTATCAACTATCATCGTCTTATTTAATAACTATTCATTTTACCTAATTAACCTTATCATAAATGGTAAAGCTTTCACGTCAAGTCTAATTGATATAGGTAAATATACAGTCGTACAATTACCTTTAATTTATGGTATAATTAGTATGTTATGTTGTTTCGCTTTTATATTTAGAAAAACGTCTATCTTTAATACCGTAACCATTCCATTTATAATGGCATTTCAATTAATAGTAACAGGTATAATTAATCTATTTCATATAAAAGCTGATTGGTTTTTTAACTACGAGTTTCAATATGCTCTTGTTAATTTAGTAAATAATCCAACAACCTCTTATATAATTAAATGTACACTATTAGGAATATTCTATATTATTTTCTTTAACATAATAGGTTACTACTTATTTAAAAAAACAGACATAAATTAGAAAGGATAGTGATGATATGGAGCTAGTTATAATTGTTTTAATTGTTATTATATTCCTACTCATCACTTATCTTTTTTTTATAAAACGTGATTTAAAAAGAATAACTAAAAGTATAGTAGATACTAAACAAGATGATAGCAATAAATTAATACATTCCGAAATGTCCTTAAAAGAAATATCTAATTTAATAAAAGAGATAAATATATTAATAAAAGAATGTAATAACGGTAAAATATCATACAATAAAAAAAATAAACATTTAAGAAAAATGATAACCAACATATCCCACGATTTAAGAACACCTTTAACATCAGCATTAGGATATATCGATATTATTTTAAATTCTGATCTTTCTGAATTAGAAAAAGAAAAAGATTTAAAAATTATCGAAGAGAGATTAAAAAGATTAGAAGAACTTATTAACTCTTTCTTTGAATTTTCTTTAACAATATCAAACAATAAAGAAATAGAATTACAAAATATTAATATAATTTCTATATTAGAAGAATGTATTGCCCATTATTATGAAGATTATAAAAATGCTGATAGAAAGATCATTTTTGAAAATACTAAACTAAAATATCAAATAAAATCTAATAAAGACATGTTAACTAGAATATTTGATAATTTAATTAATAATGCCTTTAAACATAGTAAAGGTGACTTAAAAATAAAAATAGATTATCAAAACCATCTAAAAATAACCTTTTCCAATATAATAATAGATCCTAATCTAGATATAGACCACCTCTTCGATGAATTTTATACAACTGATATATCGAGAACCAAAGGAGGTACCGGTCTAGGTTTAGCGATCGCTAAAGAATTTGCTGAATTTTTAGGTGGACAAATCTATGCAACTAGATCTAAAAATAATCTTAATATAATTTTAGAATTTTAACCAAATCGTAGTTTTGATTTGGTTTTTTATGATATAATGTTGATGAAATAATAGGAGGACAAGATGAAAAAAATAGTATTGACTGCTTTTTTAAGTTTTATTTTAATTATCGGATTAACCGGTTGTAGTAAAAATAAACTAGATATAGGTGATAAATCCGATATAGAAATATCTAATAGTGACGTAGTAATGTCTTTAAAAGAAGATACCCTAACCGATACAGGAGCAACTATCATTTTAACTAATAATAGCGATAAAAATTATACTTATGGAAACCCTTACGAAATCGAAATTAAAAAAGATGGCGAGTGGCATAAAATTAATGTGTTAATCGATTTTACCTTACCAGCATTTCCTCTTAAACCTGGTGAAGCTAAGGAAATTAAAATCGGTTGGAAGGATGGATATGGTAAATTACCAACAGGTAATTACCGAATTATTAAAAGGGTCAGTACCGAAGAAGATGGTAAATCAAAAACATTCAATATAGCACTAGAATTTAATATCGATAGTGATTAAATTTAATGTAGTTATGGTATAATAGTATTGAAATAAATTTTGGAGGTAAAGAGATGAAAAAAATTAGTATGCTATTTTTAAGTTTATTAGCAGTTACTTTAATGGTTGGATGTGGAACCAAAACCAAAAAATTAGTTTGTACAACTAAAGAAACCGAAGATGGAATGGATTTTGAACAAGTAATTTCCATGACTTATAAAAACGATAAATTAAAAACTATGAAAGTTGTCGTTAATACAAAAATTACTGATTCTGACGTTCAAAAAAATTGGCAAGAATTTAAAGAATATATGGAAAAAGAAAACAAAGAATTTAATAAAGATGGCGTTAGTTTAAAAGTCGAAGAAAACGATAAAAAATATGAATATAAAACAACCCTAGATATCGACGTTGAAAACGCTACCGAAGAAGCTTTAAAAGAACAAGGCTTCGATGGCTTAAAAGATAGTGGTAATACACTAGAAAGTAATAAAGAAGAAGCCGAAAAAGATGGCGCTACTTGTGAAATAAAATAATAAGATATATACAAAATTTGTATATATTTTTTTTAAAATAATGATTAAAATTTGTTAATTTTTGTTATTAAAATAGAAGTTTTAACTAGTTTTGTCGAAGCTGTATAATTTATAAATTTTATGTGCTAAATTATAGTGGGTGATAAAATGTTAAGAATAATACTCGAATATAGAAAAGGAATTTTATTTGTCAGATTAATCGGTGATTTAGATAAAGATAGCGTCAAAAAATTTGATCTTCAAGTCGTTGGAAAAATTAAAAAAAGTGGTATTTACAACGTTGTTTTTAATATCGAAAAACTAAAATTCATCGATTTAAAAGGTATGAATTACCTACTCTATAGCTATGAACTATGTAAAAATAATAACGGTAAAATCTTTATATGTGGCCTATCCGATAATCGAACTAGTAGCAAAATCAAAAAAAATAGATTACTAAATTACCTAGAACCGATCGATAACGAAATAAATGCCTTTAAATTAGTTAAAATATAGGAGGGAAAACAATGAACGAAATAACAGAAGAATTAGCAGAAAAATATGGTAACTTAGTCCATAGTTTAACATATTACTTTAGAGGATATAAAGAAAAAGAGGATCTATACCAAGCTGGTTTTATTGGACTGATGGATGCTTATTTAAAATACGATGATAGCTATGGCGTAAAATTTTCAACATTCGCCTATAAATATATACTAGGAGCTATGAAAAAAGCTATCAGAGAAGATAAAGGTATCAAAATAAGTCGCGATATAACCAAATTACATTTAAAAATAGAAAAAGCTAGATTATTATTAGGTCAATCACTATACCGTGAACCGACTATTACTGAACTTAGTAATTACTTAGATATCGAACCTGATATCATCGAAATGGCTATTAATAGTGTCAATATCATGAGTATCGATGAACCGATTATGAACGATGAAAACGAAACGTCACTACACGAGGTAATTTCTGATAAAGAAATCGATATCGATAGCTTAATCGCTTTAAAAACAGAATTAGGTAAACTTTCAGATAATGATCGTTTATTAATGCAAAAACGTTATTACCAAGATATGAGTCAAAGTGAGGTCGCTAATATGCTAGGAATGACTCAAGTTCAAGTATCTAGACAAGAACAAAAAATAAAACAAAAATTAAAAGATAAATTAACCGTATAATAGAGAGCAATCTCTATTTTTTGTATAAATAAATAATTTTCTTCCATAATAAACCTAGGAGGAAAGTTATGGAAAAAAATACATATAAACAAATAGTTAAAAAATATACACCTAAAGAAAATCGACTTTTCAATGGTTTTGTTGCCTTTGTATCAGGTGGTTTAATGGGTGTTATCGGACAAGCTTTAGTTACTTTCTATGAAAGAATGTTAGACGTACCTAATAAAGAAGCCTTATCATATATGATGATTACTTTAATTTTTATTGGGTGTCTCCTTACATGTTTAGGTTTCTTTGATAAATGGGTTCATTTTTGTAAAGCTGGATTATTTGTGCCAATAACGGGTTTTGCCCATGCTATGCAAAGTGCAGCTTTAGATTATAAAAAAGAAGGACTAGTTACAGGTATTGGGGCCAATATGTTTAAACTTACAGGTTCTGTCATCATCTTTGGAGTAGTATCAGCCTACGTTTTTGGACTGTTGCGATTTATTCTATTTGGAGGTAACGTATGACATTTAAATATGATAACGTATACATAAACAATTGGGCTACTGTAACAGGACCTTATGAAAAAAATGGACCATTTGGTAATTTGTTCGATAAAAGTTATGATGATCTATATTTTGATACTAAAACATGGGAAGATGCTGAAAGCAAATTAATATCCGATAGTGTTAATATATTACTTAAAAAAATAAACAAAAAAACTGATGATATTGATTTAATGATATCCGGTGATCTATTAAACCAATTGACATCTTCTAACTATGCCGCTAATGAATTAAAAATCCCCTTTATGGGTGTCTATAATGCTTGTGCTACTAGTACATTAGCTCTTACCTTAGCAGCTAATATGATCGATAAAGATCAAATTAAAAACTGTATTGTCAGTGTATCATCACATAATAATGCTGCTGAAAAACAATTTAGATACCCTGTTGAATATGGTGGACCTAAACCTAAGACGACAACCTTTACTGTAACTGGTGGAGCTAGTAGCTATCTATCTAGTGAAAAAGTCGGTATTAAAATAGAAAGTGCTACGATTGGTAAGGTTATGGAACTTGGTGTCAAAGATGCTTATAATATGGGAGCTGTTATGACTCCAGCTTGTGCTTATACCATTTATAAACATTTAAAGGATACTAACCGTGATATAAGTTATTACGATAAAGTATATAGTGGTGATTTAGGAAGATATGGTAAAGATTTGATTAAAGAATATATGAAAACAGAATATGGTATCGAACTTAACAATTATGATGATACAGCTTGTATGATCTATAATATCGATAATCAAAAAGTATATGCTGGTGGTAGTGGACCTGCTTGTCTACCTTTAGTAGCATATACTCATATATTTAAAGAAATGCAAGAACATAATTTAAAAAAAGTATTACTAGTGGCAACTGGTTCTTTACATAGTGTATCGATGGTAAATGAAAAACATACGATACCATCTATAGCGCATGCTATTAGTTTGGAGGTTATAGAGTGATATACTTAAATTCTTTTCTCTTTTGTGGTATTGTATGTTTAATCGGCGAGATTATTTTAGATAATACTAAATTAACCGCTGGACATGTTACCTCTATCTTTGTTGTCGTAGGAGCTTTTTTAGATATCTTCGGTATATATGATAAATTTATTTTATGGGCAGGAGCAGGTGCTTGTGTACCGATCACTAGTTTTGGACATTCTTTAATTCATGGTGCTTTAGCGAAAGCTAGCAACGAGGGGCTTATTGGTTTGATGCTTGGTATGTTTGATCTAACTGCTACTGGTATTACAGCAGCGATCGTCATTTCCTTTATTTTGGCGATGATATTTAATCCTAAAGATTAAAAAATCAGCCATGATGACTGATTTTGTATATTAATTATAATATGGTCCATAATATGGATATGGATAGTAATTATTATTATAGTAAGGTCTAGGATAAAAGGCAGGTGCTAATAATCCACCAGTTATTCCACCTAAAATGAATGGTCCTAGAAAACCGACACGGTCATTACTACTATTCATTGGCATACTAGTTGAATTTGACATTACACTAGGCATGCTAGAATAGCTTGAACTCATTGGCATACTACTTGAAGAAATAGCACGTGGCATACTAGTTGAATTTGACATCATACTAGGTATACTAGATGAACTAGACATTGGCATGCTAGAAGAAAAACTTGAATTTATTGAACTAGCACGCATATCATTTAATTGACTAGGTTTAGACATACTACTTTCTTGGTTCATACTCATGTTATTTGCCATTGATGAAAAAGCATTAGAATACATAAATGCCTCCTTTCATAATATAATATGTAAAGGATAGAAAAGAGTGAAATATGAATGATAAATTAATTACTTTAGCGGATACTATCGTTTCTTATTCATTGAATGTTAAAGAAAGTGATAATGTGCTTATAACTTGTGAAACGATGGAACCGATGCCTTTAGTTAAAGAGTTAGTAAAAAAAATATATGATAAAAAGGCAGTTCCTAATGTTAAGATTATTGATCCAGAGTTATCAGCTTTAGATAAAAAATTAATGAACGATAAAAAGATCGATCTATTAAAAGAAACTGGTAAATTTGAGGTTGATAATTATGATTGTTTTATCAATATTAAATATAAGACCAATGAATATGAAAATAGTGAGGTAGATAAAGAAATAAGTCGCAAACTTGGTAAAAAGTTAGAAAAAGTTGATGATGTTAGAATTAATAAAAGAAGATGGGTACTACTTAATTATCCATCAAAATTAGATGCTTATAAAGCTAAGATGCCAACCGATAAATATTTTAATTATGCTTTAGATGCGATGATATATGATTATTCTAAAATGCAAAAGGATATTGAACCATTAAAAGAATTGATGGAAAAAACTGATAACGTCAGAATAATAGCGCCTGATACCGATATAACTTTTAGTATCAAAGGAATGCCAGCTAGACCTTGTTGTGGAACTTGTAATATACCAGATGGTGAAATCTATACCGCACCTATTAAAGATAGTGTGAATGGTATTATAACTTATAATACTGAAAGTCCATACATGGGTAATATTTATAATAAAGTATCATTACGTTTTAAAGATGGTAAAATTATTGAAGCTAAATGCGATGGTGATAATGCTAAATTAAATGAGATATTTGATACCGATGAGGGAGCTAGATATATAGGAGAATTCGCTATTGGTGTCAATCCTTTAATTAAAAATCCAATGGGTGATATTCTATTTGATGAAAAGATAATCGGTAGTATTCATTTTACACCTGGTCGAGCTTATGATGATGCTTTTAATGGTAATACATCGATGATTCATTGGGATTTAGTTTTAATTCAAAGAGAGGATTATGGTGGTGGTGAGATTTATTTTGATCACAAGTTAATAAGAAAAGATGGTAAATTTGTAATTGATAGTTTAAAACAGCTTAATTATGATATAAATTAAGATATTAATCATATAATAAACTAGGGTGATGGTGATGAAAAAATTATTTCAAACTGTTGGAATAATCACACTTATGTGCTTTAGTTTTTTTTATACTGAGAAGACCGCTAAGGTTGTAAAAGAATATGATGAGATAATGATTGAAATTAGAAAAAATGAAAAAAATTATTATAATTCAGCGAAAGATGCAACGATCATTAATAATACGATTGTTCCAGGTTTAGTTGGAAGAGAGGTCGATGCTTCTAAAAGTTATAATAAGATGAAAAGGTATGGTAAATATGAGGAATCCCTTTTGGTATTTAAAACGATTAAACCGGATGTATCAGTTGAGGATAACTTAAATAAGTATATTGTAAGTGGTAATAAAAATAAGCAAGCAGTAGCGATCGTTTTATTGATTAAAAATAATGATTATATTGATGATGTTATTGATATTTTGGATGATAAAAAGGTAAAAGCTAATTTCTTTTTTGAGGGTAGTATTATTGATGATAATAAGGATTTAATTAAAGATTTAGTTTATGATGAACATAATGTTGGTAATTTAGGTTTTAATGGTAGTTATAGTGATAGTAATTATACATGGACTAATGTGTATTTAAAAAAATTACAGAGTAAAAGTTATTGTTATACGGAAAAGGAAAATAAGGAGATATTAGATATATGTACTTTAAATAAGAATATGACGATTATACCTAGTATTAAGTTATCTGGTTCTATTGATAAAAATTTTAAAAATAAATTACAAAATGGTAGTATTATTTCTATTGAATTAAATGATACGACTATGAATGAGCTATCAACTTTGATTAATTATATTGGTTCAAAGGGTTATGAGTTAAAAACTTTAGATGATTTATTAAAGGAATAGGCTATTAAATTTATTAATAGTCTTTTTTAGTATATGAAAAAATTTAAAAATACTATATAATTATTGTACATAGTAATTTTATATAAAATTTTCATAAAAAAAGTAAGGTTATAAGCTTAAATTGGTTATAATAAGCTACCTTACATTTATGGTACTAGTGTCCAAGCTTTTTGATCAAACATGTCTTTACCTTGACCTGTGGTTAATATTTTGGCTTTTAGTTCAACTACTGGTCTAAAACCACCTAAATGTACGAATGCACCATTAATGTAGTTATCATCAAGTAAACCACTTGGATACACAGAATATAGGGCAGTATCACTGTACTTACCAAAATCGCCATCGATACATTTATCATATGATTCATTATTAGAGTTACTACATGAACTTGCTAACCAATAAAATCGACCAGTTTTATTTAAATCATTACTAGTATCAGCTAGATTATCGGTAATCGTCAGTGCTTCTTGCAAGGTCATTCCATGAGCTGATTGGGCATATGAATTTTTATAATTATTCGCTCTTGTATTTAATTTATTTACACTATCGTTTGAATCGGTTCCATGGTAGTAACATTCAGGTATTCCAGCGTGTACAATTGTTACAGTTTTAGTTTTTTCATTCTTAGATAGTACCCGCCAGCCTTTTAGTGTCATTGATCCACTACATGTACTGCTCAAATTTTTACTTGTATTAATTGTATATCCACCAAATTGTCCATCACTTGTTGGTTTTTCCTTAGTTTCATTCCAATTGCCAGCGTCATATATAACGTATTCTCCAACATTAGCGACATCAGCTAAATAATGAACTCCTTTTTCATAGTCATTTACCTGTTCTTCTAACTCACCAATTCTACTTAATGATTTATTAATTAATTCATCTAAAGCAGACTTTACCGTCGTTAATTGCCCATCCTTTTTCGTATAACTTACACTACTACTTTCTAGTTGATTAGCTCCATAACTTGTTACAGTAGAAATGAATAAACCTACCACCATAACAGCTATCAATTTAATGTTATTTTTTACCCAATTTTTTAATCTTTTCATAACGCCTCCAAATTACATGACATTAGTGTCATAATAATTATTACACAACATGACATGAATGTCAAGATATAAATGACATATACGACATACAAATAAATCTATAAAAGTATCATAATTGTCATATGGAGGAATAATATGTTAAGAGATTATCGAATAAAAAACAATTTGACATTAGAAGAATTAGCAGAAAAATGTGACATATCATGGAGAAATTTACAAAGAATTGAAAATGGAAAATATAAAACTGCTAAATTTGAAACAATTGCCAAATTAATTAAAGCTTTAGACATTAACAACGAAGATATAAAAAAATTAATCGATACTTGCGACTAATTATTTTAAATAAATTTTAATAAGTTAATGACTTTTTAAAATAAATTTGGTACAATAGCGATGAATGAGAGGTTAAATATGAAAAAAGTTTTTAAAAGTTTAAGACGTATTTTAGCGATTATATCAGCGGTTGTTTTGACATTTCTAATAGTATTCTATATCGTATTTTTAAACATAAAATCATTAGCTAGCAAAAAAGGTATAACCGATGTTGCTAGCAGTATCGATATCGTAACCATCCTACAAGATCCAAAAATGGGAACAACATGGGATAGTGTTACTAACCTAGGAAATGAAATAGGTATAAACGAAGATCAAATGACCGAAATATTAGGTAACGATGAAATAAAAACCAAAGTAGCTGACTACGTAGGTACAACATTATCCAAAATAAATACAGATGGTAAAATCGATACTAAAGATAGTAGTGAATTAGTCGATGCTATCGTCGAACAATATAATAATATCAGCAATAAAAAAATAACCGATGAAAAAAAGGCTATTTTAACTAACTATGTCGATACTAAAGTTACCAACGTTATCAACGAAAAACTAGGTACCAACAACATACTAAGTAATGTTAATAATAAATATAATAAAATAACTAATTTAGCTAATAAAATACTATTTGGAAATTACGACTTTATTATTCTAGTAATGATCGTTATCTTTATATTTATCATAGCTTTACTTGAATTTTCTTACTATAGATGGATACCATACGTTGCAACTAGTAGCATAATATCTTGCTTAATGTTACTAGCTGGTAATATTTTAATATCCAAAATAACGATCGATAGTAGTATGAGTTTACTATTTAATTCCATAAAAGATATTATTATATCTAACATATATAATGATATCATTATCCTTTTAATTATCGGAATAATCTTAACTATCATATACTTTGTAATAAAATATCTTATTAAGAAAAATCAAGAAAAAACAGCATAAAAAATCCTAAACGGATTTTTTTTATAACTTAAAAATTAATTTCACCACTTACTATATCAGATAAATACCTACCATATAGTTTTAAAAGACTAGCTTTTTTAATATTATCCTTAACAGTAAGATCAACACTATCAATTTCAGAACCATTTTCATATATATAAAGAGTACCTACTTTATCACCTTTATTAATCGGTGGTGCAACTTTACCCATCTTAATTTTATAAGTTATGTCTCCTAATTTTTGATTTTTACTAGTAACAACATTGACACTATCAATAGGTATTATATCGACCTCTTTAGCTTCAGCCTTATCGATTTTAACCTTAGTAACTATATCGTCAGTTGTAATTATCTTATTGATTTTAATCTTAGCATAACCATAATCTAATAAATTAGATACCTCATTATTACGATCAGTAGCGCTTTCTTCACCCATAACTGTAGCGATTAAACGCATATCATTTTTTAAAGAGGTCGCTGTTAAACAATAACCAGCTTCTTTCGTATAACCAGTTTTAAGACCATCGACAAACTCTTTAAAACGAACTAACTTATTAGTATTAACTAACCAAAATTCCCTATCAGTACCTTTTCTTAAATAATCCTCATAAATCGATGTAAATTCTAATACTTTTGTATGTTTAACTAATTCTTTCGCTAGAAAAGCCATATCATAAGCACTAGAATAATGATCTGCGGTATCTAAACCATGAGGATTTTTAAAATGAGTATCCTTTAAACCTAGTTCTTTAACTTTATTGTTCATATCTTTAACAAACTCATCGACGCTTCCTGATACAGCTTCGGCTAAAGCGACTACGGCATCATTACCACTCGCTACAGCTACGCCTTTAAATAAATCGGATACTGACATTTTTTCCCCAGTTTCTAGTAATATCTGACTACCACCCATACTACTAGCATTTTCACTGACTGTTATTTGATCATCCCAATCGATAACACCATCTTCGATCGCTTCAACGATAACTAACATACTAGCTATTTTGGTCATACTAGCAGGTGGTAATTTCTCATGAGCATTTTTTTCATAGATGATCTTTCCTGTACTAGCTTCTATCAATATAGCACTTTTAGCGTTTTTAATAAGTGTATCTTCTTCAGCTTTAACAAAATTAGGAGTAATTAAAAGAATAGCTAATAAAACCATGACAATTTTCTTCATATTTCACCTCTAATAAAAATTATGAAATATAAAAGATAATATGAATAGTATAAACTTATTTCTCAAAATAACCATTTTGAACAAATTTTGTTTCATTAACGACAATAAAAGCATCATTATCTAGTTTCTTAATATTTTGCTTCAAATGTTTTAAATGCTTTTTATCGATTTCGATAAACAACATATATTTTTCTGTTTTAACGTCACGACCTTTAACATCGATGACCGAAACACCATACCCCATATTTCGCAATTTTTCAATTACTTTGTTATCCTTTCTACTAGTAATAACTTGAACCCCTAAATTACCTTGAATAAAAATATCCGATAAGAAACTACCAATATAAGTACCAGTTGCAAAACCACCAGCATAAAAGACCGCTATCCAGATACTTGTTTCACTTGTATTAAGAGCTTCATTGACGATAACAAACCAGACAAATACCTCGACAAATCCTATTAAAGAGGCTACGATTCTTTGACCTTTAATCGTCACAATCGTTCTAATCGTACCTAGTGAAACATCCAAAATACGCACAAAAAATACTTTTAAACATAATAAAAATAATGCCATATATACCTCCTTACAGGTTAAAAATATTGTCAAGTTTCAATCCTTGATGTATAATGTAGTCAAGGTGATGATATGAGAGTTAAAAGAAGATTAAAAAGAAGCGTAATTGTTGCAATATGTATTATTATTATGGTTGTTATTGCAATTATTATGTGTTTTAATTACTATAAAAAAATCAATAGTTATGAATATAAGCTAGGAAAAATAGGTTATAATGAAACCGAAATTGAACAAATTTTAAAATTAGATCAGAAAAACATCGATAATATACTAACTAAAGAATATAATAAAGTCATTCCTAAATTTATTAAACAAAAACATTTTATCTATGAAAACTTAGATCGTTATCTAGCATATTATAAAGAAAATCAAAGAACCGATAAAGGTCATATCGTAACATTAGTCAATGTTAACTGTGATAATGCTTTTTATACTAAAACTAATAAAGCTGATGAAAATAAAGGTAATTTAATATTAGTAAATAAATATAATTATTTAACTAAAGACTATAAAACTGACGATTTAGTCGACGTCAGTGTCTTATATATGTACGGTAAGCAGAAGATGAAAAAAGAAGCTTACAATAAATTTATCGAACTATTTAATGCTGCTAAAAAAGATAATATTACGATTATCATTAATTCTTCATATCGAACTTATGAATACCAAGAAGATTTATGGCAAAGCTACGCAAATGGACATGGTGAAGAGTGGGCTGATAGCTATGCTGCTCGAGCTGGATATAGTGAACATGAAACCGGTTTAGCTATCGATGTAACGACTTATGGTGTTAAAGAACAAGAGGATTTTGAAAAGACTGACGCTTATAAATGGATGCAGGATAATGCTTATAAGTATGGCTTTATTTTAAGGTATCCTAAAGGTAAAGAAGATATAACTGGTTATAATTATGAATCATGGCATTATAGATATTTAGGTGTCGATATGGCTACTAAGGTCTATAATTCAGGCTTAACATACGATGAATATTATACTTATTACATAAAAAAATAACGAAATCGTTATTTTTGGCTATTGACTTAAGTTAATGGTCTTTTTAATTTTGGTAAAAAATTCTTTGGTGTTTAATTAAATCATAATTTACTAAGCGACTATCATCTAAATTTTCTTTAAACATATCGATCGCTGTTATTTGACTATTTTCATATGTCTTATAATAATAAATACCCTTATCCATATTACAACAACAGCTGTATATAGTTATTTCGTATTTATCATGTCCCATACATACACAACCTCTTTGTTGATAGACACTTTCAAGAATGTGGAAAAATTGACTTATACTAGCTAATTCACCATCACCAGATATAGAGTTCATTCTCGTAAAAGCAGCTTTTACAAACCTTGAAGATGATGATAAATCACCAGGTAATCCTAAAGCACCCATACCTCTACTGTAAGGTTCAAGTTTTAACTTTTTACAGAAATTATTGATAGGTGGTTCGGTCGATAGATACATGTAGTTATTCAAATTAAGCATGTGAACATCAAAGGTTGGATTGTTAGTAAGAACACCAACAGGGTTATCGTATACTTTAATTCCCTCTTTGACACTTTCGACAGTTATACTAGTATCACGGTCAGATATAATCCAATGTAGTGGTGACGCTACTAACTCATCACTATAATTGATATTGACGATATTGATATCTTTTAATAGATCTTTAACCTCATCTATATTACTACATTTAGATAAAATATAAGGTATAAATTCAAAAGGTGCTATATTATATTTATTGATCTGTTCTTCACGGTAATAAGCGTTATTAGGAAAATTTAATCCAGCGATACCTAAACCTTTTTCATTGATAGCATCATAATAAAGAGGGTAGTCATCGATTACGTAAGCCATTCCGATGATAGCATGATGATTTTTAATATTACTTACTTTTCTAAACTTAAATTCATAGTTTCTAGGTGTTATCGTAACACTTTCTTTATAAGAGTATTCTAAATCTAAATTTCTTCCAAAATAATGATCCTTTGTATTATAAGTTACAGCTGTACACATTTTAATCAACCTTTCTATTCATAATTATTTTGTTCCATAATATATAGCGATACAACCAATACAAGATATAGCTATTACAAATAATGTTTTAACTAATATTTCTACTTTTCTACTCATATTATATCAATCGTATTTCGTATTCACTGAAAAATGGTTTATCTTTGTTTATACGATCAAAGAATAGTATACCATTTAAGTGATCAATTTCATGTTGAAATGCGATTGCTAACTCCTCTCTAGCCCTTATTTTAATTTTATTACCATCGATATCATATCCCTCAACTGTAACTCTGGCGTATCTTGGTACGTGACCCTCGACCTCACGATTGACACTTAAACATCCCTCACCGACATCAGCAGCGATCATTTCTTTAGAGTTGCTGACGATAACAGGATTGACAACGACGTAATTTTCAAATTTGCCTTTTTCGTATTCATCGACGATAACGATGATCCTCTTTAATAATCCTAGCTGAGGAAAGGCTAAACCAGTTCCCGGTCTAAGGTTATATTTTTTTTCGTATTCTTCTATTTGACTGTATGTAAGCTCTTCGATCATCCTATCGATTAGTTCTTTATCTTCAGCTGATAGAGGAAACTGAACATCTTTACTGATCATGCGTAGGCGTTTATCTTTTTCATCTAGTATGTTTAGTTTTTTGAACATAATATCACCTCTTTTTACATTGTATCAAAAAATAGCGAAAAAAGCAATTGGGGTTTTATTTCAAAATTCGACAAATGTCGACATGAGAATATTGTATAATTTTGTCGAGGTGAAAGAATGACGGTATATGAAACAGTAGTATTAAATGTAGTTTTGATTTATTTTCCTATTTTGTTAGATTTTTTTTACAAGGTATTTAATAATAGTGTCAATAAAAAAGTTAATGATATTTTTTTAGATATTACTATCATAACATCGTTTTATTTAGTATTAAGGTTTGGTGGTACGTATAATTTAAATATATCGATATGTTTATTAAATATTCCGTTATTGATATCTTATTTAAATAAAAAAAATAATTTAGCGGTTATTTTATCGATGATAATCATCATGTATAATCATAAGTATTTTAATATACCTTTTTATATAGGAGTAGCGTGTTATGCTTTATATTATTATCTATTTATAAATAAGTTTAGTAATAATAAAAGTACGGTTATAACGATTTTTTCATTAGTGAATATTTTGGTTACGGATATATATTTATTGTTAAATAATATTTATAATTATCATTTTTATGAATACTTAAATCTTATGTTTTTAAGTTTTGGTTTGTTAATTATTTCATATTTTACAGTCGTTATTCACAATTGTTCAAGTAAGGCTATAAGTTTTAATAAGTCATTACAGGATTTAGAAAGGGAAAAACAGCTTCGTATGTCTTTATTTCAAATAACCCATGAAATTAAAAATCCGATTACGGTATGTAAAGGTTATTTGGATATGTTTGATGTGAATAATAAAGATCATGCTAAAAAGTATGTACCTATTTTAAAGAGTGAAATTAAAAGAGTTTTAGTTTTAATTGAGGATTTTTTATCGATTACTAAGTTAAAGATCGATAAAGAAATAATCGATGTAACTACCCTTATCGAAGAAAATGAACAGAATTTTATGCCTTTATTAAATAATAAAAAAATCAAGTATGATTTTGATTATCCTGAAGAAGAAATTTATATATTAGCGGATTACAATCGTTTAAATCAAGTTCTTATTAATTTAATTAAAAACAGTATTGAAGCTTCTAACAATAATCACAATCACATTATGGTTAGTTTAAAGGTTTTAGATAATTGTTTAAAGATTATTGTTAAAGATGATGGTAATGGGATGAGTAGTGAGGAACTTAAAAGGATAGCGAAACCGTTTTTTACAACTAAAACTAGTGGTACTGGATTAGGGTTATATTTATGTAATGAGATAGTTAAAGCTCATGATGGTAGTATCGATTATGCATCTAAAAAAGGGGTTGGAACGACAGTTACAGTTATGTTGCCATATAAAAAGGATGTTAGTTTTTCTTAACATCCATGATAACAGGTAGAATAATAGGTTTTCTTCCTGTTTTTTCATATGTATAATCTGAAACTTGATAGATAATTTCATTTTTTATATCGTTATAGTTGATAGGACTTTTTAGTTTACTTAAAATAGCTTTTCGACTAATGTTTTCTAAATTTTTTAATAATTCTTCGTTTTCATTAACTAATATAAATCCTCTAGTTGTAATATTTGGATTTCCTAACATTGTATTTTTTATAGTATCGATATTAGCGATAACGATAATTATACCATCATTAGCCATGATCTTTCTATCTCTTATAACGTTGGTTGAAACATCACCGATGCGGTTACCATCGACATATATATCACCAGTTGGAATATAACCAGCTTTGGTAACTTTGTTTTTATACATTGATAGAACCTCACCATTACCTAGTACAAAGGTATTTTCTTTTTTTATACCACATAATACACCGATATCAGCATGTCTTTTAAGCATGCGATATTCACCATGAAAAGGCATAAAGTATTTAGGATTGATAAGTCTTAACATAAGTTTTAGTTCTTCTTCGTTTCCGTGTCCTGATGTATGAATATCACTTAATGATGTATTAGTGAATACTTGAACGCCTTTAAGGTAAAGTTTATTGATGGTTCTAGCGATACTAGCGGCGTTTCCTGGAATAGCGGATGATGAGAAAATAACGACATCATCTTTTTCTAGCTTGATTTGTCTATGTGTTCCCTCTGCTATTTTAGATAGGGCTGCTAGTGGTTCACCTTGAGAACCGGTACATAGAAGACATACTTTGCTAGATGGTAATTTATTAGCTTCTTCAGGGGTAACAAAGATATCTTTATTTTTGATATAACCATCTTTTATAGATATTTCAACGTTATTTTGCATGCTTCGTCCGAAAATAGCGATTTTACGATTGTTTCTTTTGCATGTGTCGACAATATGTTTTAATCTATAGATATTTGATGCAAAAGTTGCTATGATAATTCGTCCTTTTTCTTTCGCAAATATTTCTGATAGGGCATGATCGACTTTAGATTCGCTCATGCTTATGCCCTCGTTTAGGGCATTGGTACTATCGCTAAGTAATAGGGTAACACCACGTTTGCCAATTTCGGCCATTTTATGTAGGTTAGCCATCGGACCGATTGGTGTAAAGTCGAATTTAAAGTCACCTGTTGTTACGATAATACCATTTGGTGTTGTAATACAAATACCGTGTGAATCTGGTATTGAGTGGGTTGTTCTAAAGAATTCAACTTGGATATTTTTAAATTTTACTTTTGTGTTTTCATCGTAAATGATTAGATTTTTATAGTTTATATTTTTATCTTCTAGTTTTTTACGGATAAGTCCAACAGCTTGGTTTGGTGCGTATATAACGGGTATGTTTAAATCACGTAGTAAGTATGGTATAGCACCGATATGATCTTCATGTCCGTGGGTTATAAATAGTGCTTTTAATTTTTTTTCGTTACGTTTTAGGTATGTAACGTCTGGTATAACGCAGTCGACACCCATTAAGTTATCGGGTATGGTCATACCTGCATCGGTGACGATAATTTCGTCTTTATATTCGATTACATACATGTTTTTACCAACTTCACCTAGGCCACCAAGTGCAAATATTTTTGTATCTTCATTTGATATTTTCATTTTTCCTCCTTTCCATTAATTTAGAAATCCAACGTATCAATTATATAGTATTTTTAATATTTTGTCAAAAAAAAATTCTGTGAATTTTTTTGGTAGATTATGGATGGTTTAACTCATTAATCCTTTGATGAAAGCATCGACTAGATCTTGTTTTTCTTTAGGTAGTGATTTAATGTTATTTATCAACATATTTAATGTTTCATCGTTAGATATTTTTTTGATATCGTTTATAGGTATCGGATTATTGGTTCTACCGATAAGGTAGTCGATATTACAGTTTAAATAGTCGGCCATCGCTACTAAGGTTGTGATACTTGGTATTTTTTGACCGTTTAGGTAAGCGTTTATAGCGGATGTGCTTATACAGATATTGGTAGCTAGTTTAACGGTAGTGTACCCTTTATTATTCATTATGGTACGCAAATTATCCATTTTGATTGTTTGTTTTACTTTATCGTAGTTATCACGATCGTTGATTATCATTTATATCACCTAATACAATTATATAATCTATAAGTGTATATTTTTTACACCTCAAGTATTTACAAATTAACTTGTAGTTGTTATAATAAAACTAGGGGTGTAAGTTAATAATAAAAAAATAAGATTGGAGAGTTACATGGATAAGTTAAAAAATTATATGAAAAGGCAAGGAAAACTTATAGTTGGTATATTTATAGGTGTAATCATAATGGGTAGTGTTAGTTATGCTGTAGGTAGTTTATCTAGCGAGAGTGTTAGTTACAAGAAAAAGGATGGAGAATTAACAACGGTTAAACAGGCGTTGGATGAGTTAATAAGTAAATCATCTAAAGTTGATGAGCTAGAAAAACAGGTAGCTGATTACGAAAAAATAGTTTTTAGCTTATATGATAAAGTGGTTGTTGGAGATTACGTAGCCTATGACGCCGGAAAATGGGATAAAACAGCGATTTTACCAACAGAACAAGGCAAATTTGGAGGATATACATCTGGAAACAGTAAAAATGCCAGTGTAGCGTGTGGTAATTATACTACAAAATTAAACGGTTGGCGTGTACTTAAAAAAGAAAATAATCAAGTATATCTAGTTCACGCAGGCCAATCTGAATGCTATTATCATGCATATGGAAATGCTAGCGATAGTGTAACAATTTTGCAGGGACATAAAAATGTGTACGTCAATGAAAAATATGCTGTATCCGATCATTTTTTGGATTATCTAGAAGCAAAAGCTATTACTGGAGATGAAGCACCTACTAACAACACTTTGCGAAATATTGGAACAAGATATTGGTTAGTTTGGGAATACTATGATTACGGCTTGGATTTTCCTACAATTGATGGTGATCTTCACACTACTTATGGTTATGATCTTGCGGCTGGCATTCGTCCAGTAGTTGTTCTAAAATCTGGTATTCTAACAACAGGCAAAGTACACGATGAATTTGGACAAGAAGCATGGCAACTTGTTGCAATGAAATAATATAGCTGATTTTCAACTTTTTTCTTTTTAATGATTGAAAATAAGATATAAATATTATATAATTAGAATGTAAAATAAAGAAAAGGAGATAAGAAAAATGAAAGAAAAAATAAGGCTTGGGGGGGGGTTATCTACTAATAATAATTATACTATTAGTGGTAACTAATGGTATAACATATGGAGCTAGTCAGCTAACTAGCGATGGTGTGAGCTACCAGAAAAAAGATGGAAAGTTAACAACAGTGAAGAGTGCATTAGATGAGTTAATCAATACATCATTAACTAAAATTGATAAGTTAGAAAAACAAGTATCTGACTACAAGAAATTAACTATTTATCTAGCAGATAATGTAAAAGAGGGAGATTACGTAGCATATGACGCTGGTGATTGGGAAACCAGTACTAAAAAACCAACAGAGCAAGGACAATTTGGAGGATATACAAGTGGTAAAAGTAAAAACGAAAGTGTAGCGTGCTGGGAAAAAACAGCTCCAAAGTATAACGGTTGGAGAGTACTATCTAAAGATGATACAACTAAAACCGTAACCATCGTACACGCCGGCCAACCCGAATGTTATTATCATCTGTATAGTATTAACGAATATAGTGACGCCAGTGTAAATCTATTAAATGGACGCGGAAGCCAATACGTAAATAACTCTTATGCTATATCAGGACGTTCAATGAATAAAGTAGATGCAGAAAAAATATCTGAAACAGATAATTTAAGAAAGATGGATGCTAGATATTGGTTAGCTACTACTTACAGCGTCTCTACCTTGTGGTTTATGAAAGAGAATGGTATCATCAGCCATGACGGCCAACTCGGCTATGCGTACGGTTTTCGTCCTGTTGTAGTTCTTAAGTCCAATATCTTAACAACAGGACAAGGACAAGATATGTTTGGAAATAAAGCTTGGATATTAGCATAAATAATATCTAAAAATGTTCAAAGCTGAAAATTCAGCTTTTTTCTTTCACTAAAATAAAACAGTATTGAAAATATAGTATAAATTTAGTATAATTGATATGTAAAAATAAAGAAAAGGAGATAAGAAAAAATGAAAGAAAAAATAAGGCTTGGGGGGG
>CANRCZ010000020.1 GCA_947629265.1 uncultured Bacilli bacterium
AGCCTTTTTGTCAACTTCTATTTTTATCATTTTTTTATTATTTTTTAATTACTGATATTTTTCTTATATTCAAAAAAAATTCGATATTTTTGTTTTAACCTTAAAATTACACAAAAAAAGTGAATTTCTTCACTTTTAATTCATTAATTCTTGTTCTAAAATTTCTAAAGGTTCTTTAGTATTAAAATCAACTGCTAATTTGTATTCTGTATTACGATACTTTTTAGCGCCAGTTCCGGCTGGTATTAATTTACCAATAATAACGTTTTCTTTTAAACCAGTTAAATGATCAACCTTACCATGAATAGCGGCATCAGTTAAAATTCTAGTTGTCTCTTGGAATGATGCAGCTGATAAGAATGAATCAGTCTCTAAAGAAGCTTTAGTTATACCTAACAATACTGGTCGACCAGTAGCTGGGCGTTTACCCTCTAGAATTAATTCTTTATTAATTGTCGTAAATTGATCGATATTTACCATTGTACCTGGTAAGAAATAAGAATCTCCACTACTTGCAATCTTTATCTTAGAAATCATACGTTTCGCTATAATCTCAACGTGTTTATCGTTGATATCAACACCTTGTGATGAGTAAACTTTTTGAATTTCTAATAAAATATATTGTTGAACAGTAATTGGATCAGTTACGACCAATAACTCTTTTGGACTAATAGCTCCGTGAGTCAAACGATCACCAGATAGAACCTCATCGCCTACTTTAACAGCTAATTTAGCCCCATAATTAGATGTATGTTCTCTTGTTTCAACATCGTTTTTAATTGAAATAACATATTTTCCATTTTCTTCTTCGATATTAGAAACAGTACCATTTATTTCAGAAATTGTAGCTTTACCTTTTGGCATACGAGCTTCAAATAACTCTTGAACACGAGGTAAACCTTGCGTGATATCATCTCCGGCAACACCACCTGAGTTGATAGTACGCATTGTAAGTTGGGTACCTGGTTCACCGATTGATTGAGCAGCCATGATACCAACAGCTTCACCAACCTCAACGATTGATCCAGTCGCTAAGTTACGTCCATAACATTTAACACAGACACCATGTTTTTCTTTACAAGTAAGTACTGTTCTGATAGCTACTTTAGTAATACCAGCTTTAACGATCTTATCCGCTAAACTTTCGGTAATATAAGTATCTCTATCAGCGATAACCTCCTTAGTTTCAGGATGAATTACTTTCTTGTTAGTGAAACGTCCAACGATACGATTTCTTAATGATTCAATTTCAGTACCATCGGCATTTTTAAAGGCTTCAACAACGACACCTTGATCAGTTCCACAATCTTCGCTTCTAACGATAATATCTTGTGCAACATCGACTAAACGTCTTGTTAAGTATCCAGCATCGGCAGTCTTTAAGGCAGTATCAACCGCTCCTTTTCTAGAACCGTGCGTTGCTAAGAAGAACTCGTTAACTGACGCACCTTCGGTGAATGAAGATACGATTGGTATTTCAACAGATTCACCATTTGGTTTCATCATAAGACCACGCATACCAGCCATTTGGTTATAGTTACTCAAATTACCACGAGCTTTAGAATCGATCATGATAGAAATTGGATTTTCTTTATGAGATTCGATAATTTCTTTCATCTCATTACCTAATCGATCGGTTGTCTCTTTCCATACAGCAACAACCTTTTCATAACGTTCACGATCAGTAATTAAACCACGTTTATATTGTTTGTTAACTTTATCAACTTGTTCTTGAGCTTCTTTGATAATTTGTGGTTTATTTTTAGATTCAATAATATCACCGATACCAAATGAGATACCAGATAAAGTTGAATACTTAAATCCTAAATCTTTTAATTTATCAAGCATAACTGATGTTTCAGTTGTTTGATGTCTTTTATATATTTGATCGATCAAAGCTGTTAAGGTATTCTTACCGAATGGTTTAACTAATTCCATCTTGCTGATAGCTTCTTTGATATTAGTTCCTTTATCTAAGAAATATTTAAGTGGTGTAATACCCTCAGTATTTTCTTTTGATGGATCATTTATAAATTGGAATGTATCTGGGAAAATTTCATTAAAGATTAATTTTCCTGGAGTAGTAACTAAGTATTTACCTTTACATTCACTTGGGAATATCTTATGTTTAAACGAATCAACTGGTAATGCTATACGAGTATGTAGAGTTATTTCACCACGTTCATGAGCCATTAAAGCTTCATTAGAATTTTTAAATACTCTACCCTCACCCTCTAGACCAGCTTTTTCCATAGTTAGATAGTAGTTACCTAAAACCATATCCTGTCCTGGGGTAACGATTGGTTTACCATCAGATGGTTTCAAAATGTTATTAGCTCCTAACATAAGAATTCTAGCTTCAGCTTGTGCTTCTTCACTGATTGGTACGTGAACAGCCATTTGGTCACCATCAAAGTCAGCGTTAAATGCGGCACAAACAAGTGGGTGTAGTCTTATTGATCTACCACTTATTAACTTAGGTTCAAAAGCTTGAATACCAAGTCTATGTAATGTAGGAGCACGGTTTAACATTATTGGGTGTCCTTTAATTTTTTCTTCGACGATATCCCAAACACGTGGATCTTGATTTTCGATCATTCGCTTAGCAGCTTTAATATTTGAAGCGATATCTTTAGAAACTAAACCATTGATAACGTGTGGTTTAAATAATTCAAGTGCCATTTCTTTTGGAATACCACATTCGTACATTTTTAAGTTAGGTCCAACGACGATAACTGAACGTCCAGAATAGTCGACACGTTTACCTAATAAGTTTTGACGGAAACGTCCTTGTTTACCCTTTAACATACTTGATAAACTTTTTAAAGGTCTATTTCCAGCTCCGGTTATATTACGTCCTCTTCGACCATTATCAAATAAAGCGTCAACAGCTTCTTGAAGCATACGTTTTTCATTTTGAATAATGATAGATGGAGCTCCTAATTCAAGTAATTTTTTAAGACGATTGTTACGATTGATTACACGTCTATATAAATCGTTTAAGTCACTAGTTGCAAAACGACCACCATCTAGTTGTATCATCGGTCTTATTTCTGGTGGGATAACTGGAAGAGCATCTAAGATCATCCATTCTGGTTTATTACCAGATTCTTTGAAAGCGTTTAATACCTCTAATCGTTTAATTAAACGAACACGTTTTTGACTAGATGTATCTTTTATTTCATCGATTTCTTTAGTAATATTATCTACTTCTTTTTCGATGTCAACTTCCATAAGTAGTTCTTTAATAGCTTCAGCTCCCATACCTACTCTAAAGCTATTGCCGTATTTTTCATAATAAGCTCGATATTCTTTATCGCTTATTGTTTGTTTTTTCTCTAAAGGAGCGCTACCTGGATCTAATACAACGTATGATACGAAATATAAAACCTCTTCCAAATCACGTGGTGACATGTCAAGAACTAGTCCCATACGTGATGGCACGCCTTTAAAGAACCAAATATGTGATACTGGTGTTGCTAGTTCAATATGGCCCATACGTTCACGACGGACTTTGCTTCTTGTAACCTCAACACCACATCGATCACAGACGATACCTTTATATCTTAATCTTTTATATTTACCACAAGAACATTCGTAGTCCTTAGTTGGTCCAAAAATCTTTTCACAGAACAAACCATCTTTTTCAGGTTTTAAAGTACGATAGTTTATCGTTTCTGCTTTTTTTACTTCACCATGTGACCATCGACGGATGGTATCAGATGAGGCAATGCCGATTCTTAATCCTTCAAAATTATTAACGTCCATTAATCCTCATCTCCTCCTTTTAATACTTTTTCTATGTCTTCTTCACTAGGTTCTAAGTCATCTAATGTCTCTTCGTTAAATTCATCGTTTTCTTCAATATTTTCTTCTGGTGTATCTGGTTCATCTATCTCTTGTTCTAAGACCTCAGGTGAAACAAATGTGTCATCTTCTTCTTTCTCTAAATCTTGAAGATCAACAAATTCGCCATCTTTATTTAAAACGGTCATATCAAGTCCTAAAGCTTGGAATTCTTTTAATAATACTCTAAAGCTTTCTGGTACGCCTGAAGCTGGAAGCTCTTCACCTTTTACTAAAGCTTCATATACTTTTACACGACCTAGAACATCATCTGATTTAATAGTGATCATCTCTTGAAGAACGTGAGCTGCACCATAAGCGTATAGTGCCCAAACCTCCATTTCACCAAATCTTTGACCACCAAATTGAGCTTTACCACCTAGTGGTTGTTGCGTTACTAAACTGTAAGGTCCAGTTGAACGAGCATGTAATTTATCATCGACCATGTGGTTAAGTTTAATCATGTACATGACACCAACACTGACACGGTTATCGAATGGTTCACCGGTACGACCATCGTATAAAACGGTTTTACCATCTTCATCTAAACCAGCTTCTTTTAAAGCTTCGATTATTTCATCTTTACTTGCACCATCGAAAACTGGAGTAGCGACATAAACATCTAGTTTACTTGCAGCTGCACCTAAGTGCATTTCTAGGATCTGTCCTAAGTTCATACGTGATGGTACACCTAGTGGATTTAACAAGATATCGACAGTTTCACCATTAGCCATATATGGCATATCTTCTTCTGGTAATACTAAAGATATAACACCTTTATTACCATGACGACCAGCCATCTTATCACCGACCGTTATCTTACGTTTTTGAGCGATATAAACTCTTATAACTTTAGATACACCTGGCGCTAATTCGTCAGTATCTTCCTTAGTAAAGATTTTAACATCGTGAACGATACCCTCACCACCGTGTGGAACACGTAATGATGTATCTCTAACCTCACGAGTTTTTTCACCAAAGATAGCATGTAATAATTTCTCTTCACTAGTTAATTCAGCCATACCTTTTGGTGTAACTTTACCTACTAATATATCATCATCTTTAACCTCAGTACCGATTCTTACGATACCGTTTTCATCTAAGTTTTTACGAGCTTCTTCACTGACATTAGGAATATCTCTTGTAAACTCTTCAGGTCCTAATTTGGTATCACGACATTCAATTTCATAATCTTCGATATGAATAGATGTAAATACATCATCTTTAACTAATCTTTCATTTAAGATAACAGCATCCTCGTAGTTATAACCATCGTAGTTCATGAAAGCTACTTTAACGTTACGTCCTAAAGCCATTTCACCTTGATCAGTTGATGGACCATCAGCGATAACCTCGTCCTTTTTAACTTTTTCACCCAATTTAACGATTGGTCTTTGACGGTAACAAGTACCAGCATTACTCTTTTCAAAACCATTTAAGTAATATGTATCCATGCCACCTTTAGTTTTAACGATGATTTTATTACCATCGACATAGTCAACGACACCATCACCTTTACAGATAACGACAGCGCCACTATCCTTAGCGGCAATCGCTTCGATACCAGTTCCTACTCTTGGTGCTTCCGTTTTAATAAGTGGAATAGCTTGACGTTGCATGTTAGCACCCATAAGCGTTCTCTTACCATCATCGTGCTCCAAGAATGGAATTCCAGCTGCGGTAATTGAAACGATCTGTTGAGGTGAAACATCCATATAATCGACTTGGTTAGCTTCGACGATAATGTTATCATCTCTTTTATAACGAACTTGAATACGAGTATCAGTTATATTATTGTTACTATCAACATGAACAGCTGCACTAGCGATATAGTAATCCATCTCTTCATCAGCTGTCATATAGACAACCTCATCGGTTAAATGTCCATTTTCAACACGACGATATGGAGTCATGATAAAGCCATAGTCGTTAACTCTAGCATAGCTTGATAATGATGTGATCAAACCGATATTAGGTCCTTCTGGTGACTCGATTGGACATAGTCTACCATAGTGTGATGGGTTAACATCACGGACATCCATACTAGCACGATCACGTGATAAACCACCTGGTCCTAATGATGAAAGACGACGTTTGTTAGTAAGCTCAGCGACTGGGTTAGTTTGATCCATGAATTGTGATAACTGGCTACTACCAAAGAATTCTTTCATAGCTGCTGTAAGTGGTCTAATATTGATCAAAGTCTTTGGTGTTACCTCTTCGATTTCTTGGGTAGACATACGATCTCTGATAACTCTTTCGATACGTGAAATACCGATTCTAAATTGATTTTGTAATAATTCGCCTACTTGTCTTACACGACGATTTGATAAGTGATCGATTTCATCAAAGTTACCTATACCCTCAAATAAGTTTAAGTAATATGATGTAGCAGCATATATATCTGAGATAGTTAAACGTTTGATAGTTAATGATTGATCATTACCGATAACTTTAACGATCTTTTCTGGATCTTTTTTAGAGTATACTTTTACTATTTGAACTTTATTATAAGTATCTAATTCGTTATTGATTAAAGTTTCTGTTACTCCATAACCTTTTTCTAAAATAGGTTTTAATTTTTCTAGTACGTCTTTAGTAATGACCGTTCCAGCTTTGATTTCTTCGCCATCCATTTTGATTGTTTCTGCTAATTTACAATCTAAAAGACGGTCAGCGACGTTTAATTTTTTATTGAATTTATAACGTCCTACTTTCGCTAAATCATATCTAAATGAATCAAAAAATCTAGTAATTAATTGGTTTTTAGCACTATCTAGTGTAGATGGTTCACCTGGACGTAATTTAGAATGAATATCGATAAGTGACTCATCGGTATTTTTATTAGTATCTTTGCTGATAGTATTTTCTAGTAGTTCATTTTCACCGAATAAGTCTAAGATATCGTTATCACTACTTAGTCCTACAGCTCTAAGTAAGGTCGTAACTGGTACTTTTCTAGTACGGTCAATACGAACGTAGATAACGTTTCTAGCATCGATTTCATACTCTAACCAAGTACCATGATTAGGTATCATTTGACTGGTTATAACGGAACGTCCATTTTTATCGATTTCTTCAGTAAAATAAACACTAGGTGATCTTACTAATTGTGATATGATAACTCTTTCAGCACCATTGATAACGAAAGTTCCACTTTCGGTCATTAAAGGCATATCTCCTAGATAGATATCTTGTTCTTTAACCTCTCCTGTTTCATGGTTAAAAAGCCTTGCTTCTACTTTAAGTGGTGCAGCATAGGTCGAATATCTTTCTTTGCAGCCTTTGATAGAATATCTTGGTTGCTCAAAAGAATAATCTCCGAATTCAAGTGCTAAATTTCCAGTAAAACTTTCAACTGGAAAAATATCATCGAAAACTTCCTTTATCCCCTCTGTAATAAATCGATCATATGATTTTTTTTGAATTTCTAACAGATTAGACAATTCAATAGCATTTTTTGTCTTAGCGTAATTTCTTCTTTCGCGGCGATTTCCAAACTTTTTTATGGTATATGACACTTTTTCACCCCTATATACTATATTTTAATAACTTTACGCGTGCTATAATACACGCTACCAACATATAATTTTAAACTAATCTTGTAAATATGTCAATCGTTTTTATTTGTTTTCTTTAAAAAATGCAAAAAATACAGAATCAAAGACTATAAATCACGAAATCTTTAATTCTGTATCCTCCTTATCATTAGTCTAAAGTAAAGTTTACTACTTTAATTCAACAGTGGCACCAGCTTCTTCGAATTTAGCTTTTAATTCGTTAGCTTCATCACTTGAAATATTTTCTTTAACAACACCACCGTTGTCAGCGATATCTTTAGCTTCTTTTAATCCTAAACCTGTTATATCACGAACAACTTTTATAACAGCTATTTTATTAGCTCCTGCTGATACTAATGTAAGATTTACTGTACTTGGTCCTTCTTCACTAGCACTAGCTGCTGGTGCAGCTGCAACTGCTACTGCTGATGGATCAACACCAAACTCCTCTTTCATTGCATCTAACACATCTTTAAGTTCAAGAAGTGTCATTTCTTTAAAACTATCAATAATTTCTTTTGTACTTAATTTTGCCATTTTTCATTCCTCCTTAGTTATTTTCTTCTAAATTTTTAATATGTAAATCTAATGCGATAGCGATATCTCTTACATGTTGGATTAATCCACCGGCGATCATTCCTAGTAAGCCATCTCTTGATGGAATAGATGCTAATTCGTTTAGCATGTTTAAATCTGCTATTTCATTATTAACGATACCTACTTTTAATTCTAAAGCTTTATGTTTTTTAGCAAAGTCGCTCAATGCTTTGATTGGTGCTACCTCGTCAGTACCAAAAGCTATTGCTTTAGGTCCGTTTAAATGTTCATCTAAGTTAACGTTTAAGTTATCTAAAGCTCTTTTTACTAAAGTGTTTTTATAAACTTTGTAATAAGAACCTGATTGTCTTAGCATCTTTCTTAGCTCATCGGTTTCACCAACGGTTAAACCACGATATTCAAACCAAACAACACTTGATGAATCTTTAATCTTACCAGCGATTTCTTCTACTTTGCTAGCTTTTTGTTCGATTATCTTCTGATTAGCCACTTTCTAACCTCCTTTTAAAGTACCATATAAAAGCCTTACCAAAAACAGTAAGGCCAAAGATTTTAATATTTAATCCTCGGTAGGATATTAAGCTTTAAGCCCCTACTGTCTACGGTATATAAAATTTGTAAGCAATAAGATTATATCATACATTTTTATTGATGTAAAGTAATTTTTTATTAATTTTCAAATTCAGCTGGATTTAATCTTATGCCAGGACCCATTGTTGATGATAGGGATATATTTAAAACATATTTACCTTTTACAACACTAGGTTTTGATTTATTGATTAAATTTACGAAAAATTTTAAATTTTCGATTAATTTGTCGTCATCGAATGAAATCTTTCCGATGATAACGTGAACGTTTCCAAAACTGTCAGCACGGTATTCGATACGTCCTTTTTTAACATCTTCAACAGCTTTTTTAGTATCCATTGTAACAGTACCAGTCTTAGGGTTTGGCATTAAACCTTTAGGTCCTAATACTTTACCAAGTTTACCAAGCAGTGGCATCATATCTGGTGTAGCTACCATGATATCGAAATCGAACCAATTTTCTTTTTCAATTTTTTCTAAGTAGTCATTATCACCAACGTAGTCAGCTCCTGCTTCTTTAGCTTGTTTTGCTGCTTCGCCTTTAGCGATTACTAATACTTTTTTAGTTTTTCCAGTTCCGTTAGGAAGAACGACAGCTCCTCTTAATTGTTGATCAGCTTTTTTAGTATCAAGATTTAATCTCATTGCTAATTCAACTGAACCATCAAATTTAGCAGTATTAGTTTCTTTTACCAACTTGACAGCTTCTTCGATTGAATAAAGTTTGCTTTTTTCAATTTTTTCGCTTGCTGCAAGATATTTTTTTCCTCTTTTCATTTTAATTCCTCCTTATGTGGTATATGCGGATTAAACCTCCCACATAGGTTTATAACCTATATGAAATTAGTCTTCGACTTTAACGCCCATATTGCGAGCTGTGCCTGCAACGGATTTCATAGCTGCTTCGACGTCATAAGCATTCAAATCTGGTAATTTAATTTCGGCAATTTCTTTTAATTGTGCCTTTGTAATTGTTGCAACAGTTTCGTTAGCTCCTTTAGTAGAACCTTTCTTAATTTTAGCATATTTCATAATTAAGAATGGAGTTGGTGGAGTTTTAATTACAAAGTCAAATGATCTATCTTCATAAATGCTAATTTCAACTGGTAATATATCCCCCATCTTGTCCTTAGTTGCATCGTTATATTTTGTACAAAATTCTTGTAGGTTGATACCTGCTGGACCAAGAACAGTTCCAACTGGTGGTGCAGGTGTAGCTTTGCCTGCAGGAATTTGTAATTTAATTTTTTTAGTAACTTCTTTTGCCACGAAAACACCTCCTATATAATTTTTTCGCGAGTGGTTCAAATGATAATCCGCTCTTCATCTCCCACTTATTGCTATATAAAACATAGCTTAATAATAATAGCACATTTTTTGTTGTTTGTAAACCTTTTTAAACCATTTCGATATCAGAAAATTCAAGTTCGACGGTCGTTTCTTGTCCAAATAGATCGATCGTAACCTCGATCAATTGTTTTTCCATGTTGATCGATTTAACTTTACCAAACATATTAGCGAATGGTTCTTTTAAAACTTTAACACTATCGCCTACTTTTAAATTATTACCGATATCTAGTCTACTCATACCCATACTACCTAAGATTTTATCGACCTCAGCTTTAGTTAATGGGAATGGTTTAGCTCCTTTACCTGATGAACCGATAAAGCCGGTAACACCTGGCGTATTACGGACGATAAACCATGCTTCGTCGGTCATGACCATCTCAACTAGGATATAACCGGGAAACATTTTGGTCTTCTTTTCTTTTTGAACGCCATCTTTAATTTCAATCTCGTTTTGTTCGGGAACGACAACTCTATATATATAGTCTTCCATTCCCATCGTATTAGCTCTCATCTCTAATTTTTCTTTTACTTTGTTTTCATGTCCTGAATAAGTATTTACGACATACCATTCTTTTTCCATGTTAAGCACCCCATTTCATCAAAGATGAGAAGACAAAATCTAGTCCAGTAAAAAAGACTGCTAGAACTAAAACTACACCGATAGTAGCTACGCTACTTTTTAACAATTCTTTTTTCTTTGGCCATCTGATTTTAGTCATTTCTTTTCTTATTTCGATTAAAAAGAGTTTAATTTTATTCATATTGCACCTTCTTTTAAATAATATGTTTTTTTCAAAATAAAAACACCTTTTTGTGTCTAACTAAATATTACCATAACATATTATGGTTGTCAACTTGTTTTAGCTAAAAAAGTGCTTTTATTATCAATTACTACTTAGTTTTTTTAAGACTTTTTGAAAACCTTTAGTAGCTTCGTTTATTTCATCTTTTGTTATCTTTCTATTTAGGTTATATGGAATAGCTTGGATATTAGCGTCTTTAAAGATGCGGTTACTAATCGATACTTGAATTGGTTTGGAATACTCTCTAAGGTAGATAACTTTTTTAATACCTACTTGGGCGATTTTAGAAGCACACTGGGTACATGGAAACCAAGTTACATAAAGGGTTTTACCCTCTAAGTTACTAAGACTACCTTGATAGTTTAAAATCGCATTGATTTCAGCATGAATAACGTAGTTATCTTTAATGTTTATTTCATCACCAGTTAATTCACCTGATGACGTCCAATCGAAAGTATCATCGTTCATCCCTTTAGGTAAACCGTTATAACCGATTGCCAATATTTCTTTTTTTTCTTCATCGACGATACAAGCTCCTACTTGGTTATGAGGATCTTTGCTTCTCGTAGTCGCTAAAATGGCAAAACCCATAAAGTACTCTTCCCAATTAGTATATTCTTCTCTTTTACCTGGCATTAAATCACGTCCTTTTGATTAGTTATTATACAATATAAAATCGTTTTTGGAAACTATTTTATAAAAAAAAGATAAAATATTAACTTTTATCCTAATGCTACATCTAAAATCATCATAATAGAAAAACCGATTAAAGTAAATAAAGCCATTAAATCTTTTCGTTTATTCGTTTGACTTTCAGGTATCAATTCTTGAACGACAACATATATCATTGCGCCAGCGGCAAAGCTTAATAAAAATGGTAACAACATTTGAACTTTAGATACTAATAAAGCTCCAATAACACCTGATATAGGTTCGACGATACCACTTAATTGACCCCAAAAGAAAGCTTTTTTACGACTGAATCCCTCTCTTCTTAAAGGAACACTAACAGCTGTACCCTCGGGAAAATTTTGTAAACCGATACCTAAGGCTAATAAGCAAGCAGCACTCAAGTTAGCGCCCTCTAAGCCATATCCTAAAGAACCAAAAGCGACACCGACAGCTAACCCCTCTGGTATGTTATGTAATGTTATAGAGAAGATCAACATTAAGCATCTTTTAAAGCTATTTTTTCCTTGTTTATTCTTTTTGCTATATTTTTTATCAAAGTAATTAAATACTTTATCACCGATAAATAATAAAACGCCACCTGTCATAAATCCTAAAAAGGCAATCAACCAAGCGATCATATTTAAGTTTTCAGCCATTTCGATAGCTGGTGAAAGTAGTGACCAAAATGATGCTGCAATCATAACACCGGCTGCAAATCCTAACATGGCATCCATGATATTTTTTTTAATTTTTTTAAAGAAGAAAACTAATCCGGCTCCTAATAAGGTTATACCCCATGTAAATAAAGTTGCGATTAAGGCTTGAAAAACGTGATTGCTATTAATTAAAAAATCCAACATTTAAAACACCTCTATATAGGTTATGATTTCTATATAAAGGTGTATAGGCAAAATCACTATAACATTTTAAAAGGTTTTATTTTGGTTTTATCTTTTTCGTATGTTTTATATAGTGCTAATAGGTTATCTTGATCATCTTTAAATAAAATATAATTTTGGTTATAAGTATTATCTAATATACAACCATTTTTAATCTTATCACCTAAGTTATTATCAACATTAACAGTGTAGTAATCTTTAAAAATGATATCTCTTTTAATAATATTAAACTTATTATTGGTAATATCTTCTAAGGTATAGGTATCTTCTATTTTAAACATTCCTTGTCTTGTTCTAGTTAAGCTATCTAACATACCTACGGTATTTAAAGATGATGCTAAATCACGAACTAAACTCCTAATATATGTTCCTTTACTAACCGTACACCTTATTTTAAAACTTACTTTATTATCAAAGTATTTAATATCGCTTATAAGTTCTAATTCTTTGATCGTTACCTCTCTTTTAGGTAAGGTAACCTCTTCGTTATTTCTAGCGTATTCATATAGTTTTTTACCGTTTATTTTAACTGCTGAATAGATAGGTACCTCCTGCATATAGGTTTTAGTCATCGCTTTTAAAGCTTGTTTAATCTGTTCTAAAGTTAAATAAGTATCCTTTTTACTAGTTATATTACCGGTACAATCCAAGGTATCGGTCGTAACACCTAAAACGATATCGGCGATATATTCTTTATCGTAAGCGGTAATTAGTTCGACATATTTAGTACATTTACCAATACATAGAACTAAGACACCGGTAGCGAAAGGATCTAAGGTACCATTATGCCCTATCTTTTTCGTTTTTAATATCTTACATACTTGATTGACAACGTCGCGACTTGTCATATTTTTTTCTTTATTTATTAATAATATTCCATTCATATTTCACCTTAAGAAAAAAAGATTAATTATCTTTTAAAACCTCGTTATATACCTCAATTAACTGTTTACCGACCTCTTTAGTATCGAAAGCTTTAACTATTTTATAAGCATTATCAGTTAATGATGGTAGTTCTTTATTTAATATTTTTTTAATTAGTTCTTCAAATTCATCGATATCTTTAGCTTTATATACGTCTTCGTTAGGTTTTAACCAAGAAAAGATCGGTATATCTCTTATGATAGTATCAATTCTACTTGTAAAGGCTTCTAAGTAAGGTATCCCCTCTGTTTCTTCTAAGGTTGGAAATAGATATAAATCAGCTCCACTATAAGCTCCTCTTAAAATTTCTGGTTCGACATAACCGGCAAATTTTAAATTGGGTAGTTTAGTATTAACAGCGTCTTTAATTTTTTTAGGTACTAATTTTAAATCGAGGTAACCAAACCAGATAAATTGGTAATCTTTTAACCTTTTAGCGAGTTCAACAAAGTCTAAAATACCTTTTCTTTCTAAGTATAAACCAACCCCCATAATGACTTTATCACTATCTTTATAGCCGTAATCTTTTCTAAATTTTTTACCTAGTTTTTCATTTTTTTCAAAAAACGCTGTATCTAAACCGTTAGAAATAGGTACGATTTTTCTATTTAGATTATAAGTTTCTAATATATCTTTAGAATATTTAGTCGGCGTAATGATGATATCACCTTGCTTGTAACACTTAGATATCCACCATTTAAAGATAGGGGCTAATTGGTTAGAAAAGAGAAAGGAATTTTTAAAATCTTCTTTAGTTGAATGGGCATGATAGATAACTTTTTTATGCTTTTTATGAGCTTTTTTAGCGAGTAGATAACTTTTAGGTAAATACCAGTTAATATGAACGATATCGTAATCATCTTTAGGATCTAAGGTATAATCGATATGGTTATCTTCTAAGGCTTTAATTTGGTGTTCAATAGCTTTGCCTAATCCTGATTTTGATACTAATTTTTTACCCTCAGTATAAAGTAATACTTTCATAAAACACCTCTTTTTTATTCTATCATAAATCAAATACCCGTTTCAACTAAAATAACGTCTTCACCTATTTTTTTAATCTGTTTCCAACCGATATTTATCTCTTCTTTAGTATAAAAGATGAATTTGCTTTTTAAAATAACTAAACTTGTTAGATTACCATTATTATCGATGATCACATCGGCGATATTACCGATTTTTTTACCATCTTTGATATTGACGACGTCTTTATCTTGTAGTTCTGAAAGTTTCATTGCATCACCTATTTAATTATATGCTAATATCTTACAATAATGGCTTTAAATACTGACCGGTATAACTTAAATCGTTACTAGCGACCTCTTCTGGTGTTCCTTTAGCGATAACATTTCCACCACTTTGTCCACCCTCTGGACCTAGATCGATAATGTAATCTGCTACTTTGATGACGTCTAAATTATGTTCGATAACTAAGACTGTATCACCATTATCGACGATACGGTTTAAAATAACTAATAATTTTTTAATATCGTCGGTATGTAGTCCGGTTGTTGGTTCATCTAGTATAAATAGGGATTTACCAGTTGGTTTTTTCTGTAGTTCTTTCGCTAATTTAATACGACCTGCTTCCCCACCTGATAAAGTAGTTGATGATTGACCTAGTTTAATATAAGAAAGACCAACGTCGATTAGCATCTGTAATTTGGTTTTTATTTTAGGGATATTTTCAAAAAATTTAATGGCTTCTTCAACCCGCATATCCAAAACCTCAGCGATATTTTTATCTTTATATTTTATCTCTAAGGTTTCACTATTATATCTCGTACCATGGCATATTTCACAAGGTACATAAACATCTGGTAAAAAGTGCATTTCGATTTTTTTAACACCATCACCATAGCAGGCTTCGCATCTTCCACCTTTAACATTAAAGGAAAATCTACTTTTATCGTAACCGCGCATTTTAGCTTCTTTAGTCGTCGTAAAAATTTCTCTAATATCGTCGAAGACACCAGTATAAGTAGCGGGATTGCTTCGTGGAGTTCTACCGATTGGAGCTTGGGATATATCGACAACTTTATCGATATTTTCTAATCCTTTTATTTCTTTAAATTTACCAGGTTTTTCTTTAGTTTTATAAAGGTTAGAGGCGACAGCTTTATAGATTATTTCGTTAACTAAACTTGATTTACCACTACCTGATACACCAGTTACACATGTAAATGTTCCTAGTGGTACTTTGACGTTTATATTTTTTAAATTGTTTTCACTAGCGCCTTTTACCTCTAAGTATTTTTTATTACCTTTACGTCTTTTTTTAGGAACCTCGATTTTTTCGATACCTTTTAAGTAGCGACCAGTTAAACTATTAGGATTATCCATAACCTCTTGTGGTGTACCGCAGGCAACAACCTCACCACCATGTAAGCCCGCTTTTGGTCCAATATCGACTAGATAATCACATGCTAACATAGTATCAGTATCGTGCTCGACGACGATCAAGGTATTACCTAAATCACGCATTTCTAACATTGAATTAATAAGTCTAGCATTATCTCTTTGATGAAGACCGATACTTGGTTCATCTAAAACGTATAAAACGCCTGTCAATCTTGAACCTATTTGGGTTGCTAATCTAATACGTTGGGCTTCCCCACCTGATAAGGTACCGGCGCTTCGATCTAAAGTTAGATATTCTAAGCCGACGTTGATTAAAAAGGACAAACGACTATTTATCTCTTTGATGATTAAATCGGATATTTCTTGTTGTTCTTTATTTAGTTTTAAGTTAGATAAAAAGTCATATAGATCTTTAATACTTAATTTAGTAACCTCATAGATATTTTTTTTACCGACTAAAACGGATAAAACGGAATTATCTAGTCTAGCGCCTTTACAGGTTGGACAGGCTAATTCGGTCATATAATTTTCGATCCACTCTCTAATCCATGTACTTTTAGTTTCGATATATCTTCTCTCTAAATTAGTTATAATTCCCTCGAAATAATCTTTACTAGTTCGTTTGTTACCATTTTTAGAAACGTAGTTAAATTCTAAAATATCGTTTGAACCATACAAAATAATATCTAGTTTGGATTTTTCTAAATTTTTAATTGGTTTATTCAAATCGATATCGTAGTACTTACTTAAGGTTTCTAATTGGGTACTTAAGATACTATCAGCATCATCTAAATTGATAACTTTAATAGCGCCATCGTTGATACTTAAGTTTTTATTAGGTATAACTAAATCGACATCGATTTTATATTTAACTCCTAGTCCTTTACAATCGGGACAAGCTCCATATGGGGCATTAAAAGAAAACATTCTAGGTTCTAAGGCTGGAAGTGAAAAATCACAATCGGGACATGCATATTTTTCACTCATTAAAAAGGTTTCACCGTTGATAATTTTGATAATGACTTTACCTAAACCTAATTTACAGGCTAATTCGATCGATTCATACAATCGGCTTCTAATATTTTCTTTAATGATAAGACGATCTATTACGACATCGATATTGTGTTTTTTATTTTTTTCTAAGGTGATCTCTTCATCTAAGTCGTATTCTTTATCATCGATGATCGCTCTTACATAACCATCTTTTTTTAGACCATCTAATAGTTCTTTATGAGCTCCTTTTAACCCATGAACGACAGGGGCCATAACCATTAATTTAGTTCCTTGTTCTTGTTTTAGAACTTGATCGGTCATCTCATCGATACTTTGGCTACTGATCGGTTTATGATGATTAGGACAGTATGGTATACCAATTCTAGCGAATAAAAGTCGCAGATAATCATATATTTCGGTTACGGTACCGACAGTACTACGAGGGTTTTTATTGGTCGATTTTTGATCGATCGATATGGCTGGTGATAGGCCCTCGATACTATCGACATCGGGTTTTTCTGAGCCACCTAGAAATTGTCTAGCATAGGCACTTAAACTTTCAACATATCTTCTTTCGCCCTCAGCATAGATGGTATCGAACGCTAAGGATGATTTACCACTACCTGATACACCAGTCATGACGATCAGTTTATTTTTAGGTAGTTCAATATCGATATTTTTTAGATTGTTTTCACGAGCTCCTTTAACAATAATTTTATCCATAAATTTCACCTTCTAAATCCTAATTATTTTATCACAAAATTTAACTTTTATGTAATTTAAATTATACTACGAGAATATATATTCATCAATTAAAAAACATAAACTAGTTATGTTTTTTTAACAATATATAATTTCTATCTTTCCATTGATCTTCTTTTTGTTTTTGATTTTTTTTAATTAAGCAGTAACCACCTACAGCTATTAAAATAGCGGATACTGTATATATGACGTTCTTAACTTTCATAGTTACCTCCTTATTTTTTAGTCATTACTTTTTGTTGACTATATAAGTATTCTTCCATAGAAATTTGATGGTAATCGGGATCATACTGTTGTAATTTTAAAAAGAAATCGAAAATAGCGGAATTAAATGGGCTATATCTACTACCAGTATTTTTAACGCTGATAGCTCGAACTAAGCTAGGTTCGTAATCGTAATAAGTAAATAACAGATTAAATTGGTCGTTTTCTTTGGTTATTCTTAAAGCATCGGCGGTATTATAATTAACGGACAATGAGTCATCGCTTATCCAAGTAATGATATTGTCATTGACTAATTTTAAGTACGCCTTACTAGCTTTTAATAACCTGTTTTTTTCTTGTTTTTTACTTTCGTATCTTCTTATTTCCCTAACACTATAATTCGCGAGTTCGATAGCAGATAATTTATATATATTAGCGTTTTTAATATCGTTATATAGTTCATCAAACAACTGATAAATAACCATATTTTCTTTAGTTATATTAAAATCTATCTCTCTTTTACCAGATGATTTTAAGGCAAAATATAAATCACCTACTCTAGTAAGAATAATTTTTAAAGTATCATCACCATCTTGTAGATAATATTTATAGATATTATTATCCTTTTGTCTAGTTACTTTTAACACAGTATCACCAATCCAATTCCTTTTCGGTTAAATATATTAATATTTTTTTTGATATATGTCAATACATTTTTTTAAAATAAGGTAAGTTGATTGGACTCTTCCATACCATCTAAAATACCCATCATACGCATTTTTTCGATCAATGTACCTGATATTTTAGCGCGTTTTTGTAACTCTTCAATACTTAAGAACGGTCTTTTTTCTCTTTCACTTACGATATTTTGGGCTACGGTTTGACCTAGACCATCGATCGTTGAAAAAGGTGGAATAAGGGTTTTATTATCACTATCGATAATAAATTTAGAAGCTTGACTACGATTGATATCGATAGGAGCGAACTTAATACCACGACATGAAGCTTCTAAGGCGATCGCTAGTGAATCATAAACAGCGTTATCTTTATTGGTAGCTTGTTTATCCAACATTTCAATTTCGGCCATTCTATTTCTTATCGCTTCTTCACCTTTAATCATCGTTTCGATATCAAAGTCATCAACTCTAATTGAGAAATAAGCATCATAGTACCAAATAGGATGATGAACTTTAAACCAAGCTATTCTAAAGGCACTTATAACATAAGCGGCAGCATGGGCTTTTGGGAACATGTATTTAATTTTGAAACAAGAATCTATGTACCAATCCGGTATTTTCGCTTCTTTCATTTCAGCTTCAAATTTCTTCCAACCCTCTAAATCTTTATGTTGTTTTCCTTTACGGACAAACTCCATGATTTTGAAAGCTTTTAATGGTTCCATACCTTGATACATTAGATAGACCATAATATCATCACGACAACCGATAACATCAGCGAAACCGACAATATTGTTTTTAATAAGTTCTTGAGCGTTACCTAACCATACGTCAGTACCATGTGATAAACCTGAAATTTTAATTAATTCTGAGAAAGTTTTAGGTTTAGTATCTTCAAGCATTTGAATAACGAATTTCGTACCAAATTCTGGTATACCTAAAGTACCAGTTGGACAGTTTATCTGTTCTTTAGTAACGCCTAAAATATTTGGTGAGGTAAAAATACTCATCGTATCTTTATCACCTAGATCGATTTTAGTAACATCGATACCTGATAGATCTTGTAACATTCTTAAAACCGTTGGATCATCGTGTCCAAGTATATCTAGTTTTAATAGGTCATCTTCAATTTTATGGTAATCAAAGTGGGTTGTTCGCCATAGTGAGGTACTATCATCAGCTGGAAATTGGTATGGGGTAAAGTCGAATATTTCCTTATAATCAGGAACGACGACGATACCACCTGGATGCTGACCAGTCGTCCTTTTAACACCGGTACAACCGATCGCTAAACGTTTAATTTCAGCATTTCTAACAATTTTATTATGATCTTCAAAGTAACCTTTAACATATCCAAATGCTGTTTTATCAGCTACAGTACCGACAGTTCCTGCTCGATAAACATTGTCGACACCAAACAATTCTTTGGTATATTCGTGAGCTTTCCACTGGTAATCACCTGAGAAATTAAGGTCGATATCTGGTACTTTATCAGCATTAAAACCTAAGAAGGTAGCGAATGGCATATCTTGACCATCTTTTTTCATTAAGGTACCACATTTTGGACAGTTTAAATCTGGCAAGTCAAAACCACTTGAATAGGTAGCTCCTAGACTTTTACCATCCATTTCAAAAATACTATGTTTACAATTAGGACATTGATAATGAGCTGGTAGTGGATTAACCTCGGTTATACCCATCATCGTAGCGACAAATGATGATCCGACACTACCTCTCGATCCTACTAAATAACCATCATCGTTAGACTTTTTAACTAATTTTTGAGCGATTAAATAGATAACATCGTAACCAGCATTGATTATACCATTAAGTTCTGATTCGATACGTTCTTTAATAATATCTGGCAGTGGATCACCATATATTTCGTGAGCTTTACCATATACTAATTCGTTAACGGTTTGAACTGAATTTTCGATACGTGGTGAAAATGGTACGCCACCCGTTTGAACGATAACGTCGAATATTTCAATCAAATCTAATATTTTATTGGTATTGGTTACAACTATTTCGTAAGCTTTATCTTCACCTAAGAAACTAAAATTTTCAAGCATTTCTTTAGTTGTTCTAAAGTGTTGTGATGGAATATTGCTACCTTTAGAATTTCTAATTAAAGGGTGTCTTCCTCTACCTGGTACGTTTTGATTTATGATGATTTCTCGATAGATTTTATCTTCTTTTTTAAGATGATGAACGTCACCAGTAGCGACGATATATTTACCACTTTCTTCGGTAACTCTGACAATTTTTTTAATAACGTCCGCTAATTCATTTTCATTAGCGAAAGTACCTGGTATTAAGTGACAGTATTCATCTAATGGTTGAACCTCGACATAATCATAAAATTTAATTATATTAGCGAGTTCTTCATCACTTTTTTTAGCGGCTTGGGTAAATACCTCACTTAGATAACAACCACTACCTATTAGTAATCCCTCGCGATATTGTTCGATGACGCTTCTTAAAATTCGAGGTGTTTTATAAAGATAAGTCGTATTAGCGTACGAAATAATTTTAAATAGATTTTTTAATCCGGTTTTATTTTTAGTTAAGATATTGATATCGTGACTACGACCGTATTTATATATTTCATCTTTTGGAACTAGGTCATTTAGTTCGTCGATGGTTTCCATGTTACGTGAGTCCATCTTTTTTAACATTTTATGGAACACTAAGGCTGTACCCTCAGCATCGTAATCAGCACGGTGGTGAGCATCTTCAGCGAATTCAACGCCATATCTTTTGGTTATAGCTGATAAACTGTGTCTAGCTTCCCCACTATCTAAGGCTCTTGATAGTTCCAAAGTATCGATTACGGTATTTTCAAATTTACCTAGATTGTATTTATTATAGGCCATTTCGATAAAGGAAACGTCAAATTTAGCGTTATGAGCGACCATTGGTGCATCTTTAAACCATTCTTTAAATTTGATAACAGCTTCTTCTTCGTTCATCTTACCTTTGACCATTTCGGTTGTTATATTGGTAAGTTCGGTTATTTTAGCAGGTATTTCTCTACCAGGATCGATTAATTCATCGAAGCGGTCGATTATTTCACCATTACATATTTTAACGGCACCAATTTCGATAATCGAATCGGATCCACCAGCGTTAAAACCAGTTGTTTCTAAGTCGAAAACGACATAGGTGGTAGTTAATAATGGTGATTTAGTCGGTCTTATAATAATATCGACATTATCATCGATCATCGCTAGTTCGGTTCCATAGATTACTTTAAATGGTTCTTCACCCTCTTTTAGTTCTTTATTCATGGATGTAACTAGATTAAAGGCATCGGGAAACGACTGAGCTCCATCATGATCAGTAATAGCGACACCGCGATGACCCCATTTTTTAGCGGTTTTGATTAAGTCTTTAACGTTTATAACACCATCCATTTGACTCATCAATGTATGGGTATGAAGCTCGACTCTTTTAACGGGAGCATCATCGATTTCTTCTGTTTCTTTATATGATGAAACATTGATATCATTAATCATAAAGGTTAGTTCTTTAGAGTAACTATCGTTTTTAACTTTTCCACGCATTTTATACCAACAACCCGTTTTGATTTTGCTTACTCTTTCATTTTCTAGATCATCACGAACAAAAATTTTACCGTATATACTATCGGTATTGTCGGTTAATTCTAAGGTAATTATCTTTAATCCGTTTTTGGTTTCGATCATATCGATACCGAAAACTTTGACTTCTAAGGTAACGTTATTGCTTTCTGAAAAAATAGTATCTAGACGAACATGGTTATCTTCGATTTTGCGACCAATGATAACGTTTTCATCGGTAGTATCTACGACTAGTGATTTTCGTTTATAGTTTTCTGGTATGTATTTCTTTTTTGGTTCTTCTTTTACCTCTTCTTTTACAGCTTCTTCTTTTATTTTAATTTCTGATATATCAAATTGCATATCTGCTAATATTTCTTCTTGAATGGAGTTATCGTTATTGATAATTGTATCTATATTTAAGTCGTATCCAACTTGTTTTAAATCGTTACTAAAGTCTTCTTTGATGGTATTAAATTTCATTTCTTCAGCTTTATTTGAAAGTTCTACGACAAGATGATTATCTTCTAATTTAATAGGACAGTCTTTAAACATATCTAATATTGGTGATGACTGGCTATATTGTTCAAAAAAATAACGATAGTACATTACGAATAATTTTCTATCTATGTTTTGTACTTTTAAAATCAATTTAGAGTTACTAAATGTTTCTTCTAGTTTCTTTTTTAATTCTAAGTATATATCGATTGGGATATTACTTGCTAGAGTGATTATAAAGGTACTATCTTTTTTATTGTTAGAAAGTATTATTTTTTCTAAGACAGCATCTTTAAAATATTTTTCGTTATCGTTGTTAAAATTTATTTTTGTTAATAATTTATTTAAGTTAGACATTTTACCACCCATTATATTTCTATTTCTTTAATTCATTATATCATTTTTTATTTTTATATTCTATATTAATTATCAATATTTGTTGTAAAATAAAAAATACCAAATAATTATGGTATTTTATGGTAAATATTTTAATTATTGTTTTTACTTATTATCTTTTGTATTAATACTCATAGGAATACTAATATTTCCATTAACATCTTTAATCCACACATAGTATTTTTTGTATTGATAGATAGAAATAACTGCTGTATTATTATCCACTTTTTTCCAACATAGTGCATTATCGTTTGGGGTAGATTTGGTTGACTTTACGCAATACTCAACAGTATCACCAGACATAGTAATTTTTAATTTATTATTTTCTATATCTAATGATTCGATTTTAGCACTCATATCTT
>CANRCZ010000021.1 GCA_947629265.1 uncultured Bacilli bacterium
GAAGAAATAGAGGAAGCGATAGGTGATGATCTAATGTCAAAAGAAACAAAAGGAAAACTAGTAGAAGAGATAGAGAAGAGGAGTAGGGATAAAGACATTGTCGAACTATACACAGATTATAGTCGTGAAGAAATGGAAAGAAACACTCTAATCATCGAAGCTAGAGAAGATGGACAACTAGAGAAAGCTATTGAAATCGCTAGAAACTTTAAAAAAGCTGGAATTGATATTAACATCATCGCTGAAAACACAGGCTTAAGTATAGAAGAAATCGAAAAGTTATAGATTATCTTCTTTTTTTTGCCTTTTATTAACTTATATTTGTTTGAATTATATTAAAAAATATTATATAATATCATTAGGTGATTAAATGAAAGCATTAATAACAGGTGCAAGTTCTGGAATAGGTGCCTCAATTGCAAAAGTATTGAGTGAAAAGGGATATGATTTAATTTTAGTGGCTAGAAGAAAAACTAGGTTAGCAAAAATAAAAAAGGAACTAGGAAACAATAATATCGAGATAATCGCTACTGATGTATCTTCAACTTTCAACTGTATGGATTTATACAACGAGGTAAAAGATCAAGAAATCGATATGTTAATCAATTGTGCAGGTTTTGGTGTATTTGGTGAATTTACAGAAAGTTCCCTTGATAGAGAACTAGATATGATCGATACTAATATAAAAGGTACCCATATCTTAACTAAATTATTCTTAAAAGACTTTACCAAAAGAAATAGAGGATATATACTAAACGTATCATCATCCGCAGCTTTTCTACCAGGACCATTAATGGCTAGTTATTATGCTTCAAAAGCTTATATATTAAGATTAACTGAAGCTATAAACGAAGAATTAAGACAAATAAAAAGCAACGTCGTAGTATCAGCATTGTGCCCAGGACCAGTTGATACCGAATTCAATAAAGTCGCTAAAATAGACCACTTTGCAACCAAAGCTCTAGATAGTGACTATGTAGCTACCTATGCTATCGATAAATTCCTAAAAGGTAAAATGATCATCACACCTGGTAAGATGACTAAACTATGTAATATGTTTAATAAATTAATGCCAGAAAGACTAAAACTTAAAATAGCATACAATATACAAACTAAAAAAGAAAATTAGTTTGTTTTTTTGTCGAATCACTAGCATTTAAAAATTATTGTGTTACAATACTCATATGCTTAAAGAAACATACATAGAACAAACAGATAACTTAATCAAAAAAAGAATAATTAATAGACATAATAAAAGATATATTATCAAAGAAAGCAAAAACAAATTTTTTGATAATGTATTAAATTACTCACTAGATTATACCCAAAGAAAATGTATATTAACTGATGATCGATACGTTTTAATCGTAGCGGGAGCGGGTAGTGGTAAATCATTAACTATCGTCGGTAAAATCGAATATTTAATTAAAATAAAAAAAATCGATCCAACAGAAATACTTTGTATATCCTTTACTAATGAAGCTACCTTAAGTTTAAAAAGAAAAATAAAAGAACCAATCGATATAAAAACCTTTCATAAATTAGGAATAAGTATCCTAGAAACTAACGGTTTCAAAATAAATATAGCATCCCCTGACACCTTAGATAAAATAATCGATCGATACTTAAATGAATACTTAAAATACGATGAAAATCTTTTAGAAGACGTCATAAAATATTTAACTAAATATATCAACATTAATAACTACGATAAAAATGAAAATATCTATACTATCATCAAAGAATATCTAGATATCAATAATATCAAATATACCGAAGACATGTATTTAATTGATTATAAAATTTATATCAAAATTAAAAATAAAAAAGACAAAAATATCAACTTACCTTATTATACCTATGAAGATGGAACATTACTAGATAACTTATATAAACAATTAAAATCTAAAAATATCGAATTAAATCCCGATTATAACAAAATAAAAGCTAATTATAATATTTACTTTATTAAAATTAAAAAGCTTATCAATACCTTTATAACCTTATTTAAAAGTAACAATTATCAACCTAGCTATCTAGATGAAATAATCAAAGAAAATACATACGAAATAAATAATAAAATTAAACATAAAAATAGAATTTTATTAATGATGATTAAAAAAGTATATACTATGTACCAAGATTATTTATCTAAAAATGATCTATATGATTTTGATGATTTAATCAATAAGTCGATCGATATATTAGATGATGGTTTTATTAAACCTTATAAATATATCATCATCGATGAATATCAAGATACATCATTTACGAAATACGAATTAATCAAAAAAATAATTAATAAAACTGATGCCAAACTATTTGTAGTAGGTGATGACTTTCAATCGATCTATCGTTTTACTGGTTGTAACTTAGAAATATTTACGAACTTTAAAAAATATTATCCCAATAGTCAAATCCTTAAAATTGAAAGAACGTATCGTAACAGTCAACAATTAATAGATGTCGCTGGTAACTTTATTTTAAAAAACAAGCTTCAGATCAATAAAAAATTAGTTACTGATAAATTGTTAGATAAACCTATTAAAATATACTTATACGATGATATTAAAAAAACGATCAAAAAAATTATTGAAAATATCACTACTGATATATTAATATTAGGTAGAAACAATAGTGATTTAAAATTAATACTCGATAACGAAATCAAACAACAAGATGAATATATCATTTATAAAAATAAAAAAATACGCTTTTTAACCGTTCATAAATCAAAAGGATTAGAAGAAGAAAACGTCATTGTCATCAATATAAGTGATAATATCTTAGGTTTTCCTTGTAAAATGACCGATGATCCTATTTTGAAATACTTAAATAAAAGCAAAGACTATTATCCTTTTGAAGAAGAAAGAAGACTATTTTATGTCGCTTTAACTAGAACAAAAAACTACGTTTACTTATTAGCTCCTAAAAAAAATCCCTCTATTTTTATTAAAGAAATAATGCATGATAAAAATGTATCTATAGTAAATGACTAAAATTGACACCTAATTTACAGATAAATAAATATTTATTGAATAATGACTTTAATATATGTTATCCTATTATTAGGAGTGTTAATATGAATAATAATCTAAATTATCAAAGACAATCTAAAATGAAAAGCAATATCGATAGTCAAAAACAAATTTATAATAATTCAAATAATAATCCTGTAAACAACGAACAAAAACAACCTTATGGTCCAATGCCAAGTCGAATTGTTAAACCAGAAGATTATAAATATGACGCTAAAGGTAAGGCTTTAGATGCAAGCTTTACCCATTCTAATATCAATTTTGGTAAAGAAATACTAGAAGAATATGGTGTCGATCAAGAGGATGTCGAAATCGAAAAAATGCAAGAAGAGGTAGTCGATGATACCGATAAATACGAGAAGAAACCTAGTAAAAAAAGAGCGATTATCATGAAAATTATTTTAATTGGTATCGTCCTTGAATTATTAGTTATTGGAATTGTTTCGATATATAAATATGTAACAAGTTCAAAAGTCGTAAATACCTTATCTTGTATATCTAATACCATCGATGAAACAAATAAACTAACAATCGAAACCGAAAATATATATTACTTTAAGAAAAAGGGAGCTTATAAAAAAGAGGTAATCACTAAATATGCTTTCGATACTAAAGAGGGCTTCGATAATTATAAAAAGAACTATGTTGATACAGGTATCTATGATATATCAGGTTTATCATATGAAAACAGCTTTAATACCTTATCACTTACTTATACTAGTAGAATACTGTATGAATATTCTAAAATGCAAAAAGATGAAAAAAATACGTCTAATTCAGATGATAAAATATTGATTAAAGATAAACAAGGTAATGAGTTAGTAAACATCGATATTTTAGATATGGACGGTACTATTAAAAGTAATGAAGAACAAGGTTTTACATGTTCAATTAAAAAATAAAATATCCTAAAAAATGGATATTTTTTTCGGTTGACTTGCATATACTAATATGATAATATTAATATTGGAGTTGGTATTGTGAATAAGAAAGTAGTAATTGTTTTAGTTGTAATTTTAGTATTATCATTAATAGGTTTTGGTATATTTAAGTTTACTGATTCTATTAAAAAAGATCAAGAAGAGGTAAAAATGAAAATGCAAAATATATCAAAAAATTATGACACTTTTAACAACCAAATTGATACTTTTAACGATATAAGAGAACAATTAGCTGAACTTATGAATAGTGGTAGTATTTATTATGCTAATTTTTATAAAAACGCTAATAAAATAACTGAGGTATTAAATAATTACAATAAAATAAGAAATGAAATTGTAAACGGTAATAAAGAATTAATCGAAGATTGTAAATCTTATTATTCAGATTATGATATAAATACTATGTGTAGTACTTTTAATGAGTCTTATCAAAATGTTGATGAGGTAATTAAAAAGGATGTTGAAGCTTATAATCAAACTGTCAAAAAATATAACGAATGGACTAAAAAGAATAAGGGATTTAAAGAAATAAAAGAGTATGTTTTAACAGATAAGTAGGATGGTGTAGTATGGAAAGTAAGAAAAAAATGTCATTGTGGAAGAAGATTTTAATTGTATTTATCGTATTATTCTTATTAGGTGGAGGTACGGGTTTATTCCTATTATATGGACCTTATGCTGGTTTTAGAAACTGGTTAATTACTAGTGCTATGACTACTTTGAGCCATCAGTATTTAGCTACTTGGTTTTATAGTGATGAAACTATTAAAGAGGTATTAGAAAATAATAAAGTTATCGAGGTAAATGAGGATACAGATGCAACTAAAGTTAGTGTTAATGCTATTGATTTTACAGTTGAAAGTTATACGAATGAGTATGATAAAGAGATCCTTACTAAGGATAAGGGTAATGATGATTACAAGGTAATAAATATATCTGGTAAGGGTTATAAGGGCTATTTAGTAGCGATATATGATCCATCTAAAATTAAGGTTATGACCTCTAAATATTTAGGTAGTACTGGTCAATATTTAGTTAAGATGGCTAAGGAACAAGGTGCTACTGTTGCCATTAATGGTGGTGGATTTTATGATCCTAATTATAGTAGTAATGGTGGTATACCACAAGGAACTGTTATTCAAAATGGTAAGATAGTATCAACGAGATCTTATAATAAATCAGGTGGTATTATCGGTTTTGATAAGAACAACAAATTGATTTTAGGTAAAATGACTGGAAAAGAAGCTTTAGCGAAAGGTATAAAGGAAGCTGTAACGTTTGGACCATTTTTGATTGTCAATGGTAAGGCATCATTTGTTAAAGGTAATGGTGGTTGGGGAACAGCTCCTAGAACCGCTATTGGACAACGTGCTGATGGTATTGTTTTATTCCTTGTAATTGATGGTCGAACTGTTAAGTATCCAGGTGCTGATATGGGTGATTTAGTTGAGGTTATGCAAAACTATGGAGCTATTAATGCCGCTAATTTAGATGGTGGTACCTCTAGTGCTTTAGTTATTAATAACAAGTTAATTAATGATCCAATTGATAGTACAGGAAACCATGAAACAAGACCGATAGCAACAGGTTTTGGGTTATTTTTGAAATAGTTGAGTGATCGAATTGATCACTTTTTTTGTAAATAAAAAGGCTAGATTTTCTAGCTTTAATTTCTTTCGTATGGTTCTTTGTTTTTTGTAAGGTTTAGAATATAATCTATTGACGTATTATAAAAGATAGCTAATTTAATAAGCCCATCATATGATAGTTGATTTAATCCTTTTTCAATTCTTGAATATTGTTGTTGGGTTATATTTAATATTTTGGCGACATCTTTTTGTAATAAATCGTTGTCTATTCTTAAATCTTTTATTCTATTTATCATTATACCCACCTCAAAAATATTTTCTCATACAAATAAAAGTTGTATTGACATATACAAATAAAACGTGTAAAATATTGTTATAATACAAGTAAAACTTGTATGAGATGATAAAGGAGAATAGTATGAAAGGAATAATAAGGCATTTATTGAATGAGAAAAAAGTGATTTTATCTTTTATGTTAGGTGTAATTATAATGGGAGGGGTTAGCTATGCGGTAGGTAGTTTATCTAGTGAAAGTGTAAGTTACACAAGAGGTAGTGAAACTATGAGTGTAAAGCAAGCTCTAGATGATTTGATTGTTAAGGTTGATAAAAAGAGTGGTAACTTTAATATTGAGTTAGCAGAAAGAACTATAGGAGTAAATTTGACGGAAAATACAGCTACCTATAAATCAATTGTTGATACTGTATTAGGAAAAATGATAACTGATATGGGAAAAGATATTAATGCAACAGAGTTAACAGCGTTAAAAAATTCAACATTAACATGGACAAGTGAAGATCCAAATATTGCGAGTGTAACGAGTAATACAACTGTAAAAGGTATCAAAGTAGGAACAACTAAAGTAATAGGAACAGCAACTAATGGAAAACAAGTAATAGTACCAGTAAATGTTAAATCAGCATCATATTTAGCTGATCAAGTGCAAATTGGAGACTACGTAGCATATGATGCTGGAACATGGGGATCAACTGTTGCTCAACCATCTAGTTCTTACAAATTTGGAGGATATAAAAGTGGTCAAAGTAAAAATTTAACTGTATCTTGTAGTAGTTTATCAGTAACATTAAATGGTTGGAGAGTACTCTCAATAGATAAATCGAGCAAAAAGGTGACCATCGTGCATGCTGGCCATCCCGAATGTTATTATCATGGATCAGACTCGAGTGAGAGTAAAAGTAAATTAAATGAACATGCAAATGAATATAAAAATTCATATGCAGAATCAGGACGATCAATAAATAAGACTGATGTTGATGCTATTGCATCAGATAATACATTACGAAAGATAGGAGATTATTACTTTCTGGCTACTGAGTATAGCACCTACGACTTGTATCGCGTGAGTCATCTCGGTGAATACTATACCTTTGGATCTAGCAAAGGCATGGATGGTTACCGCCCCGTCATCGTTCTAAAATCTAGTGTCCTTACTACAGGTAGAGGAAAAGATCAAGTCGGAAATGAAAATGCTTGGATACTTACACAATCATAAATTTTATAAACAAACAATTATTCTCTTTCATTTTCATTAGAAATATGTTACAATTACCTTGATAATAGGTGATAATATGAATGAAATAAACAATTACATTGAGATTTATGATGAGGTAATGAGTACAATAAAAAGTTATCAAGAAAAGAAAAAAGATAACCAAAATTTAACAATATCTGTAATTCAAAACAAAGATAAAGTCTTTGTAGATATTGGTATAATTGATTTAGAAAAAAATTGTAAAGATATTAAAACAAAAGTATTTGACTTAGGATTTAATGAATATGTTTTACCTAGAATAGCGATAAGATATAATGGTTTATATAAGCAAAAGAAAGAAGACATTGTTAAAAATGGCGACAATGCTTATTATACTAATACCGCTAGTAATGGTGACAATTTAAAACTTGTAAACTATTCATTAAACGAGGTTAATTACATAAGGTGTCTATTAGATTAATAATAACTTGTAATGAGTTATTATTTTTTTATATTAATTAAATATATATTTATTAGACATTAAAATTACATTTCTAAAAATTTTTTGTAAAATTTTGGTGAAATATGTCAATATTATGATATAATTAACTAAAATAGGGAGTACCTATAAATCACTTTAATTAAAAGTGGTTACTTACATATTATTATGTAATGTTGTTTTGAAAGGAAGAAGAAATGAAAAAAATTAAATATTTATTATTATTTGCATCAGCATTTTTATTAACAGGTTGTGTTAAATTTAATGCTACAATGGATATTAAGAAAGATAAATCCATGGACTTTTCTGTTATATATGCCGCTAATAAATCGTTATTAGATGGTCAAGAAATAATAGAAGAAAAAGATAAAAAAGAATTAGAAAGCAAAGGCTTTACTGTTTCTGATTATGATAAAGATGATATGAAAGGTGTTACTTTATCAAATAAAATTAAGAATATTGATTTAGTAAGTTCTAAAGATGATACAGAATTTAATATATCAGGATTACTTAGTGATGAGTCAAAAAACAATTATATCTTTAAGGTTAAAAAAGGTCTATTAAAAAATACTTATACCGCTAAATTTACTTTTGACGCTTCAGAAATAGATGAAGATGATAATACTAATTTTGAATTTGATAGTGATGAGATAGTAGCTGGAGCTGATGATAGTGATACGTCATCAGATACAGAAACAACTACAGATTTTGATGACGTTGATTTTTCAAAAATGATGTCAAATTTGGATTTAAAATTTAATGTAAATTTACCTTATCCAGCTAAAAGTAATAATGCTTCATCAACTGGAAGCGATAACAAAAATTTAACTTGGAATCTTACAACTGATGAGGTTCAAGCTATAGAATTCCAATTTGAATTATATAACATGCCGGTTATTTATGCTGGTATCGGTGTTATTGCCTTATTGTTGATTATTATTATAGTTACTGTTGTTAAAAAAGGTAAAAAGAAAAATAAAAATAAAGGTAACCTTAATGTAAATAATCAACCTGCCCAACCAAATGCTCCAATCAGTGGTGTAAATCCTGTTATGAACCAACAACCAACAAGTACAGTTGAACCAGTTGTAGGTCTAAATCCAGTTGAACCAGTTGTAGGTCTAAATCCAACTGTTGCACCACAAGTAAACGTTCAACCAGTTGAGCCAGTTCAAACAGAGCAACCAATGAATAATATAAATATAGAACCAACTCAACAACCAATAAATCCAGTTGAGCCAATTGTAGGTCTAAATCCAGTCGTTGAGCCACAAGTAAACGTTCAACCTGTTGAGCCAGTTCAAACAGAGCAACCAATTAATAATATAAATATAGAACCAATTCAACAACCAATAAATCCAGTTGAGCCAGTTGTAGGTCTAAATCCAACTGTTGAACCACAAGTAAACGTTCAACCAGTTGAACCAGTTCAAACAGAACCACAAACAAATAATATGGATACAGAAATAAATAAACCAATGCAAAATAATAATAACCCTTTTGATCAAGGGAATATATAAGAAGCTCATGCTTCTTTTTTTGAATAAATTTAACAATCAATTACTAAATTATCAATGATTAATAAAAAAACAAAATTTCCTTAAAAACGTGATTGTAAAAAATCAATATTTATATTATAATATAAACTATTGGTGATATAATGGAAAAGTTAATAGAAATAATAAATCTTAATTTTAATAATGTATTTGATAAGCTATACCTAGATATTAATAAAAACGATTTTTTAATCGTTATCGGAAAAAACAATAGCGGTAAAACCATCTTAGCGAATATAATCGCTGGTGTAATTCATACATACGATAATATCCTAATTGAAAGTCAACTTATCAATTACTACGATAGAACAAATATCTATTTTAGTTCTAATAATAACTATGGCCATATTTTAATTAAAGATCTATTAGCTGATTACGATAATAAAGAAATTACAAGACTGTTTAAACTAATCAAAAAGAAAGATATGCTAGATAAATATTGTGACTGTTTAAGTAGTGGTGAAAAGCAGATTTTAAATATCATAATAACAATACTACTACATAAAAAAATAATTATCCTAGATGATAATTTAAACATGATCGATAAAGCAACAAAAATAAAACTGATTAAAGAACTAAAAAAACTATGTGATAACAAAATATCAACCATAATCTACTTTACATCCGATATCGAAGATTTAACCTATACTAATATAGTAGCTCTAATAAACAATAAAAAAATCGAAACAATCAATAAAAAAGAACTACTAGAAAACGAAAAACTTTTGCTAAACATAAATCAACACCTACCATTTCTAGCTGATCTATGTAACAAACTAAAATACTATAACCTAATTGATAAAATGATAACAAATGAAAATAAGTTGGTGAATGAAATATGGAAATAACCTTAAAAGATATTAACTATAATGACTTATTAAAAGATATCAATATCAGTTTTAATAAAGGAATAAACGGTATAATCGGTTGTAATGGTAGTGGTAAATCATTGCTCCTTAAAATTATATCTAAAGAATTAAAACCGACAAGTGGAACGATCGAAATAAGTAAACAAGTAGGTTATGTAGATTGTCTAAATTTTAAAATATCTAATGAATTAGTATGTGACTATCTAAAAAAAATATTGATTATTAAAAATTATAAACTAGATAGTTTAAATGAACGAGTCGATAAATCATTAATAATGGTAGGTTTAGAAAATGTAAAATATAATAGAATTAGTAGTTTAAGTAATAACGAAATAATAAGACTTTCAATAGCGAGTGTACTAATTTATAACCCTAAAATAATTATCATCGATGAACCATTTATAACCTTAGATGATAATAACCTAAAAAAAATATTTAAAATATTTAGACTATTAAAACTAAGATACAATAAAACCATTATCATCGCTACTAATAAAATTGATATTTTACATAAAATCGCCGATAATATATACGTACTAGATAAAGGTAAAATAGTTATGAAAGGTGATAAATACGAGGTTTTTATGCAAGAAAAAAATTTAAAAAAATATAATTTGATAGTACCCGATGTTATTCACTTTTCAAACTTAGTACTAGAAAAAAAGAATAAAAAGATAGGATATCGTGATGAAATAAACGATCTAATAAAAGATATATATAGATATAAATAGGAGGGATAATATGCGTTACTTTATGACTTTTTCATACGATGGAACTAATTATGCAGGTTATCAAAGACAACCAGATGCTAAAACTATCGAAGAAGAAATCGAAAATAAATTAAAAAAAATAAACAGTAATGAAAGTGTCATTATCCATGCATCCGGTCGCACTGATGCCCATGTTCATGCTTTAAATCAAAAAGCTCACTTTGATTTAGAAAAAGAAATCGATCCTATAAAACTTAAAAACTCTTTAAATTCTTTAATAAATAAAGATATATATATTAAAAATATAAGTATAGTTGATGATGACTTTCATGCTAGATATAACGTAAAAGCTAAAGAATACATATATAAAATCAATGTTGGTGAATATAATCCGCTTGAAAAAAACTATGTTTATCAATATAATAAACGTCTAGATATAGCAGAAATGGAAAGAGCTTTAAAGTATCTAGAGGGAACTCATGATTTTAAATCTTTCGCTAAATTAGAAGAGGATAAAGATACAATAAGAACTATCATTCAAGCTAATCTATACCGTAATATAAAAGACGTTAATACGATAACAATATCCTTATTAGGAACAGGTTTTTTAAGATATATGGTTAGAAATATCGTTGGAACTTTAATTGAAATCGGCGAGGGCAAAAGAAAAAGTGAGGATATGATCGATATAATCGAAAGTAAAGATCGGACAAAAGCAGGCATTACAGCAGAACCTGAGGGATTATATTTAAAAGACGTTTATTATTGACATTGTTTAAAATATGAATTATAATTAACATTGTCTTATGGACGCAAAGGAGTTAATTATGAATTCTAAGTATTTGAATATGATCGAGGTTTTGATAAATGTTTTTACTGTTGATAAGGGCATTTTAAAGATTTTATTGTTTAAAAAGAATACAGAACCATATAAAGGATACTGGATGCTACCAAACAGTTTGTTATTTAATGATGAAACAATCGAACATTGTGCTATCGATATCGCTAATAATATGATAGGCGTCGATGATATTTATCTTCAAAATAGTTCCGTTTATAGCGAGGTTGATAGAGTACCAGAAAAAAGGGTTATAGGTTGTTCATTAATCGGTATACTAGATAATATTAAAGCAGAATTTCAACGTCATGAGGTAGCTGGTTTTGAAAGTGAATGGTTTAGTATCGATGAAATACCTAAGACAGTAACTGATCATGGTGATATTATCAATGATGCTATTTCAAGACTTTTTGATGAAATAAAAAAAGGTCCAATTTTAAGAGTTATTTATCCTAGTGATTTTACTTTACCAGAGTTACAACTAGTTTATGAACAGGTTTTAAATAAAAAATTGGATCGACGTAATTTTAGAAAAAAAATTCTTAATATGGACATAATTGAGGCTACTGGTGATAAAAATGATAAACAAACTGGTAGACCTGCTAATTTATATCGTTTTAAAAATGATGATCATAAGGATGTGATAGAATGAACGAAAAAGGCTTTAGTTTAACAGCTATGTTAGTATTTTGTAGTATATTGTTATTTGGATTTTTTGCGGCTATGATATCAGCTAAAAAGAGTTTTAGTAATATTTTTAGTGACGTAAATATAACTGATTCAGTTGAAAATATCAATAGTGGTAAGTTAGAAAATAATGAAATAGAGAATACGGAAGATGACAAAAAAATAGTTCAAACAGCATCTGATATAGATTATTCTACTTATGAGCAAGAACTTAAAGATGCAGGTATTAAATCAAAAATTCGTGGTACTATAAAGGTTAGTGAATTAGTTGATTTAGGTTATTTAAAAGAAATACATGATCCTAAAAATTATGAGAATATTTGTACTGGTTATGTAGTTTATAGAAATGGTGAATATTATCCATATTTAAAGTGTGTAGGTAGTTATTCAACAAAAGGATATAACTTAAATTTAGAATAACGTATTGACAAAAACATGATATTTTTGTAAAATTGTATCATGGACATTTGGAGTAGTACTCAAGAGGCCGAAGAGGGCGCCCTGCTAAGGCGTTAGGTCGGGTAACCGGCGCGGAGGTTCAAATCCTCTCTACTCCGCCATTATGAAATTAACCGTTTATAACGGTTTTTTTATTTTTTTATAAATTCTTTATTGTTTTTTATAAAGGTCATAATTCTATCCACATCTTGTTTGGATAGATTTTCATTATTGTTTATGTATCCAATTTTAATTAACATTTTTTTAAATATTTCAATTTCTTTTAATTCTTGTTCTTTGTTGCTGATTTTTTTATCGTTTCCTAGTAAGTAATCGATCGATACGTCGAATAGTTTGGAAAGTTTGATTAATATTTCACTATCAGGCACTCTTTTACCATGTTCCCACTGGCTAATGGTTGCTTGTTCTACATTTAATTTATTAGCAAGATCCCTTTGATATATATTGTTTTTTTCTCTTAGATCTATTAGTCTTTTAGCAAACATATTAAATGCCTCCTTTAATTAATTTTATAACAGAATGTTATTTTAATTATAATAAATGAAAATATTTAATATTTTAAATTGACATATAACAGAATGTTATGTTAAAATTATTTATATAAGAAAATATAATTTATTGAAAGAGGTAATGTATGAGAAAGGTAGCTTATAAGTTATTTAAGGAAAAGGTTTGGATATCAATTGGATTAGTAATTGGTGTTATTTTAATGGGAGGGGCCAGCTATGCTGTAGATAATTTATCTAGTGAAAGTGTTAGTTATATTAAAAAAGATGGAACAATTACAACAGTTAAGAATGCCCTAGATGATTTAATTAGTAAAGTTCCACTTTATTTGGCTGATGTGGTTAAAGTTGGCGATTATGTAGATTATGATGCTGGAGTTTGGAGTCAAACAACAGTCATACCAACTAAAAATGGTGATTTTGGAGGATACAGCAAAGGTCAAAGCAAAAATGATAGTGTATCTGTATGTAATAGTGATAGAGGTTCAACAAACTTAAAAGGTTGGCGCGTATTATCTAAAGATGAAAAAACAAAAACGGTAACAATTGTACATGCAGGTCAACCTGAATGTTACTACCATGCTGGGAGCAATGCTCCAGATCTAAATGCAAGTATTAATAATCTAAATAGTCAGGCTAATCAGTATGTAAATTCGTATGCAAAGTCCGCCCATGCTATGACTCGTGATGAAGCATTTATTGATCCAAATATACGAACAATTGGATCGTATTATTACTTAACCTCTACCATGTATCGTTCTGATCTTCAACATGATTGTTTATTATATATAACACCTACTGGTACGAGTGCTGAAAGTAATATAGTCGATATTGGCTCATTCGGTTTCCGACCTGTCGTTGTTTTAAAAGATAAAATTTTAACAACAGGTGAGGGATTAGATCAATTTAATCAAAAAGCATGGTTACTTGTAAAACCTAAAAACTAATCTTTACAAAAGACTAGTTTTATTTTAAAATAATATTGGGTGATAAAATGAAAATAGGTATAGCAAGTGATCATAGAGGAGTTTCAAAAAAACAAGAATTAATAGATTTCTTAAAAGATTACGAAATAATTGATTATGGAACAAACAGCAGTGAATCTGTCGATTATCCAGTATATGCTTTCAAAGTTGGAGAAGCTGTTAGAGATAATGATATCGATTTAGGAATATTACTATGTGGAACAGGAATAGGTATGAGTATCGCATGTAATAAAGTAAAAAAAGTAAGGTGTGCTAAAGTTGATAACGTCGAAGAAGCTAGAGTAACTAGAATAGATAACAATAGCAACGTTATAGCAGTAAGCTCAAAAAAAGATATCGAAGAATTAAAACAAATCATAAAAACATTTATCGAACAACCATTTACTAACGAAGAAAGACACCAAAGAAGAATTGATCTAATAAGCAACTATGAACATTAAAACCATTATATATATTTTTGTAACACCATTAGTACTGTGGGCTTTAGACAGTGTAAATATAAACGGTATCTTTAAAAAAAATCGTTACTATCAAGCTAGATTATTTTACCTAATTATAACCTTTGCACTATCATATCTAACTGTTAATTTCTTTTACGATTTTTTTACTTATTCAAAATTTTTCTAAATCGACAAACAATAACAATTAATTTGTTATTTTTTTCATATACTAAAGATGGTGATACTATGAAAAAAGTAATAATAGTCGTATCTTTAATTATTCTAATACCTTATTTTGTAGTAACACTCTTTATAAAAGATGAAAACGTTAAATTTGAGGTTGTAACAAATAATATCGTTAGAGTTAAAAGAGAAAAAACAAAAGAAATAATAAACGTACCATTAGAAGAATATGTCGTTCACGTTCTAGCGGGTGAAATGCCAGTATCATTTGAAAACGAAGCCTTAAAAGCTCAAGCTGTAGCAGCTAGAAGCTTCGTTATTAGAAAAATGCAAATGAACACTAAAAAAGACTATGATGTCGTCGATACGATAAGTGATCAAGTATATCTAGATGATGAAACACTTAAAAAAAATTGGAAAAAAAATTACGAAAAAAACATGAACAAAATGCGACAAGCGGTTATCGATACTAAAGGTGAATATCTGACTTATGACGATGAGGTAATCCAAGCTTTCTTCTTTTCAACTAGTAGTGGTAAAACCGAAAATAGTGAAGAGGTTTTTACCAGTGCTGAACCATATTTAGTCAGTGTCGACTCATCTTGGGATAACATATCACCAGTTTTTAGTGATAGCAAAACAATGAGCTTAAGTGACTTTTATACTAAACTAAATTTAAAATATCAAAAAAATTTAGATTACAAAATAAAAGATTACAATAAATCAGGAACAATTAAAAACGTCATTATCAATGGAACAACCTTTAAAGCAACAACAGTTAGAAAAAAATTAGACCTAAGATCCGCTAATTTCACTATCGAACAAAACGATTCAAACGTTATAATCGGTACTAAAGGATTTGGTCATGGTGTTGGTATGAGTCAATATGGCGCTTTAGCAATGGCGAAACTCGGTAAAAAATACGATGAAATCTTAAAACATTACTATACTGGAGTTGAAATAACAAAAATGTAGTATAAATTTTCTCATTCTGTTCAAACTTTAAATAGAGGTGAGAAAATGAAGACAAGAAGATTAAAAAAATCAGTTGTTTATGGTATTTATGCAGTAGGTATATTTGCATTTTTTGGAACTATTTACTTAATAGAAAGTAACGTTAGTAACAAAAACTTGAAAAAAGATAACATTGATTATACTTACGTATCTAAAACAATTTTTGATGATACAGTAAGCGTTGTCGCTAGTGAAGCTAAGATTGTTAAACCTTATACTGATAGTGACATTAAAGTTTTACAAGATTACTACAACTATAAAGATTCCGAAGAAAAACAACAAAAATCAATAATATACTACGAAAATACCTATATGCCAAGTAGTGGTATATCATACGGTGGTAAAGATGATTTTGACGTTGTATCTATCCTAGATGGAACCGTTATATCTGTCAAAGAAGATAACTTAAACGGAACAACAGTAGAAATTAAACATTCTGATGACGTAATCAGTGTTTATCAAAGTTTAGCAGATGTCATTGTAAAAGAAAACGATACAGTTACATCTGGACAAATTATTGGTAAAGGTGGTCAATCTAATCTTAATAAAGATTTAGGAGTACATTTATACTTTGAAATTTTAGTAAAAGGTAATCCTGTAAATCCTTTAGATTGTTACAATAAATCTTTATCAGAGCTTTAGGAGGTATACTCCTTTTTTTGGTATAAAAGAAAACACTTTCTATATAATTTATTAGAGGTGTTTAGATTGACAATAAAAACTAGAGTTTTAAAAGAAGCGGAATATATTTTAAAAACTGGTTATACTATAAGAGAAATAGCTTTAACATTTCATGTATCTAAAAGTACCGTTCATAAAGATCTACATGAAAGATTAAAATATATCGATAAAGTCAAATATGAAGAGGTAGATAAAATTTTACAATATCATACACGTATTAGACACATAAGAGGGGGAGAATCTACAAAAAAGAAATATTTGAATGAAAACTAATAAAAATTAAAGCATAATATGGTATAATAGACAAAGATGAGGTGATAAAAATGTTTGCAAAAGATATTGGAATTGATTTAGGGACAGCAAATGTATTAATTTATATTAAAGGTCAAGGTATTGTTTTAAACGAACCTAGTGTTGTAGCTATCGACTGTGAAACTAAAAGACCAATAGCAGTTGGAAATAAAGCTCGTGATATGTTAGGTAGAACACCAGGTAAAGTAACAGCCATTAGACCGATGAAAGATGGTGTTATAGCTGATTTTGAAACGACAGAGATGATGCTAAATCACTTCATTAGAGAGGTTAATGGTAAAAGTTTACTAGCTCGACCTCGAATATTAATATGTTGTCCATCTAATATTACACAAGTAGAAAAAAATGCTATTAAAGAAGCTGCTGAAAGAACAGGAGCTCGTAAAGTATTCCTAGAAGAAGAACCTAAAGTAGCTGCTATTGGAGCTGGTATGGATATATCAAAACCAAGTGGTAACATGGTTATCGATATCGGTGGTGGTACGACTGATATAGCTGTTTTATCATTAGGTGGTATCGTCAATAGTTCTTCTATTAAAATAGCTGGTAATGCTTTTGATAATGATATCATCAAATATATAAAAGATAAATATAAATTATTAGTTGGTGATAGAACAGCTGAAGAGATCAAACTTAGAATTGGTAATGTTTATCCAGATAGTATCAAAGAAAAAATGGAGGTAAGAGGTCGTGATTTAGTAACAGGTCTACCTCATACCATTATTATAACTAGTGAAGAAATCGAAGAAGCTTTAAGAGAAAGTGCTTATATAATCGTTCATACCGCTAAAAGCGTCCTAGAACAAACACCACCAGAATTATCAGCTGATATTATCGATAAAGGTATCGTCATAACTGGTGGCGGAGCTTTAATAAGTGGTTTTGATCAACTTTTATCTCATGAACTTAAAGTACCTGTCTTTATAGCTGAAAGTCCTCTTACTTGTGTAGCTGAGGGAACTGGTATTTTATTAGATAACATTCATTTACTAGATAAATAACACCAGTTTGGTGTTTTTTGACATAAAAATTGATATAATGTATAATTGATATAGGTGGTTTAATGACACAAGATATATTATTAAAAATGTTTGGAATGGTTATAGTACCGTTTTTAGTAGTAGTTTTAATAATGCCTTATATTAAAAAAATAGCTTTTGATATTAACGCTGTCGATGTACCAAGAGGTAGACATAAACATGAAAGAGTTACCCCTAAATTAGGAGGTTTAGCGATCTTTATAGGGTTTTTAGTCGGTTATATGCTTTTTGGTACTCATAGTGCAACGATGAATGCTGTTTTAATAGGTAGCTTTATCATTATTTTAGTAGGTGTAATTGACGATATATGCAATTTAAAACCATTACCTCAATTTTTAGGACAATTGTTTGCAGCTTGTGTTATTACTTTTTATGGACAATTATTAATTACTGATATAAGTGCCTTTGGAATAACGATTAATTTTTATTACTTATCTTATTTGGTTACTATTTTCTTTATTGTCGGTTGTATCAATTGTATCAATTTAATCGATGGGTTGGATGGTTTAAGTGGTGGTATAAGTTCTATTTACTTTTTAACCGTAGGTATTATTTGTACGATTAAAATGAAATTTGGATTAGATTTTGTTTTAACGTTTGTTATGTTGGGTTCTACTTTAGGATTTCTAGCTTACAATTTCCATCCCGCTAGTGTTTTTGCGGGTGATGCTGGCTCTAATTTTATGGGTTTTATTATTTCTGTAATAGCGTTATTAGGTTTTAAAAATGTAACTTTAACCTCTTTATTAATACCTTTATTAATACTAGGTTTACCTATTTTAGATACTTTATTTGCTATTATTAGAAGAATGCTTAAAAAGCAACATATTACAGAGGGTGATTCATTCCATTTGCATCACCAGTTGATCCAAAGAAATTTAAGTATTAGTCAAGCGGTATCTATTATATATGTAATTGATGGGTTGTTTGCTTCAGCTTCAATTATGTATGTTTTAGGTGATCGAAAATTAGGATATATTATCTATTCGCTACTAGTGATTATCGTCCTTGTAATTATTTTAAGAACTAACATTGTCTTTGATCATGAAAAAATTAAAGAAAAGTTTCATAGAAAGCATAATTAATGCTTTTTTTGTCATACTATTAGTGGTGATATAAATGGAATTATTACAAGTTACAGAAAGAAGCTTAATTTCTTTAGCAACTCTTTTCTTTTTTACAAAATTATTAGGTAAAAAGCAAGTATCAGAATTAAGTTTGTTTGATTATGTTATAGGATTATCGATCGGTAATTTTGCCGCTGAAATAACGATTAATAAAGAGGTTAACTTAATTAATGGTTTACTAGCGATGGCTATATTCGGTATTGTAGCGTATATTATTTCGATTTTAACGATGAAAAGTATGTCGGTTAGAAGATTGATAATTGGTACACCTACGGTCCTTATGCAAAATGGTAAGTTATTGGTTGAAAATATGAAAAAGACTAAATTTGATATTAATGATTTTTTAGAGGAATGTCGTAATAATGGCTATTTTGATTTAAGTGAAATAGAGTATGCAATCGTGGAAGCGAATGGTAAGATAAGTATTTTACCTAAGGCTGAGAATAAACCATTAACTCCTAAGGATATGCAAATTAAGGTCGATAAGGCTGGTTTGACCGCTAATGTGATTATCGATAGCAATTTAATTGAAAAAAATTTGAATAATTTTCATAAGGATAAAAAGTGGTTAGATAAGGAACTTAAGATTAAGGGTTATAAAGATTATGATAAAATCTTATTAGCGACTATCGATATCAATGATAAGGTTGTTGTTTATGAAAGAAATTATAATGAAAAAGCTCTTGACGTTTTAGAGTAATGTTTTAAATAAATTAAAATCGTATAATTTTATACGATTTTGTTTTGTTTGATAATTTGTTTATTTGTTTTAATGAAAGCCATTATTCTATTTATTTCATCTTTTGAGATATCTTCATCTTCAGTTATGTATCCGTTTTGAATTAATATTTTTTTAAGGATTTCGTTTTCTTTTACTTTTTGTTCATCGATATCAAGTGACTCATCGTTACCTAGTAGAAAGTCTGTTGATACGTTTAATAATTTCGCTACTTTAACAAGTGTACTATTATCTGGTTCGGTAATACCTTGACACCATTTGTTAATGGCTGGTCCACTTAGATTGAGTTCTTTAGCGAGTTGGATTTGGGATATTTCTTTTTCTTCTAATATACTCCTTAATCTTTGGCTAAACATTAAATCACCTCTTTTGTTTATTCTATAATAAAAAGTTAATCTTATATAAAAGATTAACAAATTTTCAATTTATTATTGACATTAACTTATAGTTAATTTAAAATATAATTATAACATATAGGAAAGATATTAGGTGATTATATGTGGATTAAAAAGTTATTTAATGGAAAGTTTAATATTGTTTTTGGACTAGTGTTAGGTGTAGTTTTAATGGGAGGATTTAGTTATGCTGTTGATAGTCTTAGTAGTGAGAGTGTTAGTTATACAAAACAAGATGGAAAGTTGACGACTGTAAAAAATGCTTTAGATGAATTAATTAGTAAATCATCTAAAGTTGATGATTTAGAAAAGCAAGTAGCTGATTATAAAAAATTAACTATTTATCTAGCAGATCAAGTACAAGTTGGGGATTACGTTGATTATGATGCTGGCAGTTGGAATGATACAAAAGAAAAACCAATTGAACATGGAGAATTTGGTGGATATTCAGCTAATCAAAGTAAAAATTCAAGTGTAGAATCGTGCATTCCTGATGATTCTCATGGTTCAACAACATTAAAAGGATGGCGTGTTCTTAATATAGATAAAATAAATCATAACGTAACAATTGTACATGCTGGGACTCCAGAATGTTACCGTCATGCATATACTAGTATCGATGATGCTGTTGCAAGTATTAATCTTTTAAATGAGCATGGGAGTCAATATGTAAATAAGGCGTATGCAACATCAGGACGTTCAATAACTAAAGCTGATTTAGAAAATATTGATAAAGAAAATAACTTAAGAAAGACTAATAATTATTATTGGTTGGCTACGCAAAATGATAAAAATCAAGTTGGCAGTTTGTATCTCATACGTGCTGATGGTGATTTTCAAATTGGAAATAATATTGAAGGGCATTCATTCGGCTATCGCCCCGTCGTAGAACTAAAACCTAATATAAAAACAACAGGCAAAGGAACAGACGAATTTGGACAAGAAGCATGGCAACTTGTTGAAATGAAATAATATAGCTGAGCAATCAGCTTTTTTTCATGTGTAAAAAACACTATTGAAAATGTAATATAAATTTAGTATAATTAGAATGTAAAATAAAGAAAAGGAGAAAAGAAAAATGAAAGAAAAAATAAGGCTTGGGGGGGGGTTATCTACTAATAATATTAATACTATTAGTGGTAACTAAT
>CANRCZ010000022.1 GCA_947629265.1 uncultured Bacilli bacterium
GATTTATATTAAAATTCTCATTTTAATATCTTTTTCATCTAGTGTGACTTGTTTTCCATAAAACTTTTCACACTTTCTTAATTTTTTATTATAGCAACTTTAAATACATATTACAAGTATAATAAAAAAATAATGTGCATATTTTCACATTATCTTTTATATCTATATACTAAAGTTTTATTTTTTATATCTTCTATTTTATCTTCTTTAAGTTGATTAATGTATTCTTTCATTTCACCAATTGTTTTTATATCATCTAAACTTGCAATAAAAGGAATTTCATCATTTTGGGTTTTAATTGCTTCTGGTATATATCCAAATATAGCTTTTTTAAAAGCGAATTCATCACATTTACACTCTTTAAAGGTTGCAAGTAATTTTAATTGTTGTTCGATATTTCCCTCTTTTAGTAGACAGGTATTAACAACTATTCCGTAAGCATATTTATTATATCCACATTCTTTTAAAACTCTCATCAATTTTATTTGTTCATCTAAGTTTCTATTTTCTAAGACTACTTTAGCGGTTGCAACTTTAAACGCTAGTTCATTGTAATCACATTCTTTAAAAGCTAGCATTAACGCTATTTGTTCATCGATTGTTCTATTTTTTAAGACATATCTATCGACTGCTATTTCATGAGCATTCCATTTATATTCGCATTCTTTTAAAGTTTGGGTTAATTTTAATTGTTCTTTTAAAGTTCTTTTATTTAATACAACTTTATTTGTGGCAATTTTATAGGCATTAATTTCATAGTTGCATTCTTTTATAGTTTTAATTATGGTTACTTGTTCATCAAAAGTTCTATTTTTTAAGATATCTAGATTAGTAATAATTTTACGTATTACAAATTCATACTGACACTCGGCAAAGATTTTGATTAATCTTAAATGTTGCTTGTTAGTTCTATTTTCTAAGATATTTTTATCGATTATTATCTCTAATACAACCTCTTTATACTCACATTCTGCAAATGCTTGTAATAACGCTATTTGTTGTTTGGAATTTGTATTAGCTAAGACATTTTTATCAGTTATTATTTTACGGATTTTATCTATTTTCATTAAATCTAGTTTATGGGCACTTTTAATTAAAGCTATTTGTTTTGTTAAGGTTCTATTCGCTAACACCTGTTGATTGGTAGCTATTTCAAGATCGAAAGCTCTATATTCATTTTCTTTTAAAATTCTTATTAAGGTTATCTGTTCATCTATTGTTCTACTATTTAAGACATTTTCGTTAGTTATAATTTTATATACACGTTCATTATATCCACATTCTTTGAAGATTTTAATTAATTTTATTTGTTCTTCAGTTGTTCTTTTTTCTAAGACATGTCTATCAGTTGCAATTAAAAGGACATCAAAAACATAATTACATTCCTTATAGACTTTCATTAAAGTGACTTGGTCGTCAAAGGTTCTATTTGCTAAGACATTTTTATCGATGGCTATTTTATGAGCAAATACATTATATCCACATTCTTTAAAAGTTAGCATCAATTTTATTTGTTCATTATTAGTTCTTTTAGCTAAGACGTTTTCATCAGTTGCAATTATGTGTGCACCTAATGTACATCCGCATTCTCTAAAAGTTTGAATTAAAGCTATCTGTTCATCTATTGTTCTATTTTCTGATACGTTTTTATCAGTAATTAACTTATAGACATATTCATTGTAGTCACATTTTTCTAATTCATCTAGTATCAACGCAATTTTCTCTTCTGTTAAATCCCCTAATTTTCTTATTAATGGTTTTACTTTTTCGATGTCGTTAATTTTATCTGTTATTAAACTCATAGTATCTATTTTCATATCTTCACCTCTTATTAATAATTATTGTAACAATTTAAAAAATAAATTACAAGTATAAAAAATATAATGTGTTTATCTTCACATTATATTTTATATTTATATACTAATGTTTTGCTACCAATTTCATCTACTTTATCTTTTTTAAGTTGTTCGATATATCTTTTCATATCGTCGATATTTGTGATATTTTCTAAACTTGCCGTAAAAGGAATTTTTTCTTCTTGTAGTTCTATTTCTAACGACATATTTTCAGATACAGTTTTAGAAAAGGCAAGTTCATCGTACTTACATTCTTTAAAAGTTTTCATTATCTTTAAATGTTCTTCGATATCTAATTTTAATAACTCAGGATCGATCGCTATTTTATAGGCAAGTGCATTATATTCACATTCTTTAAATGATCTCATTAATCTTATTTGTTCTTCAGTTGTTCTGTTTTCTAACACGTTTCTATCAATGGCAATTTTAAATGCTAGTTTGTTATATTCACATTCTTCTAAGGCTTCAATTAATTGTAGGTGTTCTTCAGTTGTTCTAGTTTCTAACAGTATTGAATTAGTAAGGATGCTATATACCAATGTTTTACTATCGATTTCATCTACTTTATCTTTTTTAGATTGTTCAATATTCTTAGATGTTTTATAAGCTTGTATTACCGCCAATTGCTCATCTAATGTTTTTTGAGTTAACATATGATAATCTACAATCATATTGAAGATATTTTCTTGGTATCTTTCGTATTCACCGGTACAGTCATCAAATGTTTGTAATAATTTTATCTGTCCAGAGGTTGTTCGATATTTCAACATTCTCTCCATAGAAACAATGGCGAAAGCCCAAGTACTTAATTGAATCTTGTTCAAATATTCATACAATGCTTTCATTAATTTTATTATATCACTTGGTTTTCTATATTGTGATACCTTTGTTTCATAAACGAACTTAAATACGTGTTCATTATATTCACATTCTCTAAAAGTTTCAAGCAACTCTAAAAGTTGATCGTTTGTTAATTTTTTTAACTGTACATACGACCTTGCTATTTTAAATGTTCTAAATTCATAAAACTCGTCTTCATAAGATTTCATTATAGCGATTTGTTCATCGACTGTTCTGTTTTTTGATATATTCAAATCAGTTGCAGTTTCACCTGCTTGCTCTTTATTTTTACATTCTACATAAGCTTTCATCAATTTTATTTGTCCATCTAGATTTCTATATTTTAAAACTATGTGATTAGTGGCAATTGCAAATGCTCCCCTGCTATAATTGCATTCTTCAAGAGTTTTTGATAAGGTTAGTATTTCTTGTAATGTTCTATTTTCTAGTACGCTAGAACACCAGAATAATTCCTTTGTCTGCCCTATAATCCTAGTACGTGCATCGAGGTCTTTTAAAGTCTTTTTTGCATTTACTGAAACTTTTATCTGTTCTTTTATTAACGTTAATTGTTCATCGATTGTTGTATTCTCTAATACACTTTCGCTAGTTGCAATTAGATATGGGCTAAAATCTGTATTCTTATTCTCCTTATGATATTTTCCGACAGTTTTCATAATTTTTATCTGTTGTTCTAAAGTTCTATGCATTAATAAATCTTTATCGGTTGCTAGAGAAATCAAGATATCAGCATCTTTCTCTTTTTCTTCATCTTTACAAATATGCATCAAAGTAATTTGTTCATCGACTGTTCTTGTTTTGGATACGTCATTACTAATAAATATATCAAGTATTTGGAGATCATTACAACAGTTCTTATATTTTTTTACCTCTTTTAATACGAACTTAACTTCTTTTTCATCTAAATTTTCTAACTTGTTTATTAACATTTTTACAATGTCAACATCATCAATTTTATCTGTTATCAAACTGATAGTATCTATTTTCATTTTTTCACCTCTTATCGGCTAAATATTATAACAGTTTAAAAAATAAATTACAAGTAAAAAATAAGACTAAATAAATAAAGCCTTATTTTTTTTGTATTTATCAAATTGTTTTATTTTTTCTTCATAAAGAACTACTTGATTTTGTTTTAAACTACTAGCTACATCGATAAGTCGTTGATTTTTTGAACCTCTAAATTTAGCATTTAAGGTCTTTTCTTTTAAAACAAATTCACCATCTACTAAGACGTCGATACAATTTAAAAGTTCGATGATCTTGTTATTCTTTTTTGACATGTTCATAAGCTCTTCATATGTAAAACCTGTATAACACCAAACGTTTAGATTATTTTCTTGACAGAATTTAGCGATTTCTAAACAAGCATCTACTTGATACATGGGATCACCACCAGATAAAGTAACACCATCTTGTAACTTTATAGCTGCTAACTCCTCTTTTAACTCATCGACATCTTTTAAGAAACCACCGTTAAAATCATGGGTTATGGGATTGTGGCATCCTAAACAATTATGACCACACCCCTGTGTCCAAATAACCGTTCTAATACCTGGTCCATCAACGATACTATCTGTTAATATTTCACTAGCTAATCTTATTTTCATGATTAAGCCTTTTTAGCTTTAGTATTGATTTCGTTGATACCAGTATGTTTTACACGATCTCTTTCTTCAGCTCTTTTAGCATTATTGAAACGATCTACTGTTCCAACTAAATATCCTGTAATTCTTCTAATTCTTTCAAAACCAATACCCTCTCCTACTGTTTTTTCACTCATTTTAATTCCTCCTTTAACAACATTCTTGTATTTTTTCAACACTTACTGATTCAAATTCTTTACGTCCGCATCTTGGACATGCATCTTTAATAACACCAACGTATCCACAGACTGGATCACGATCGACAGGATGGTTAATAGCGCCATAACCGATACCTTTTTCTTTCATCAATCTTACGACTCTTTCAAATGCTTCAACGTTATCAGCTGTATCACCATCTAATTCGATATAACTGATATGACCAGCATTTGTTAAAGCATGATAAGGTGCTTCAACATCGATCTTATGTGATATAGTCGTATGATAGTAAACAGGAACATGGAAAGAATTGGTATAGTATGCTCTATCGGTAATTCCTTTAAGTTTACCATATATAGCTTTATCGATATTGACAAATCTTCCTGATAATCCCTCAGCTGGTGTAGCTAGACAAGTAAAGTTTAAGTTGTATTCTTTACTGTATTCATCACATTTTTTACGGATAAAACCGATAATTTCTAAGCCTAGTTTTTGAGCTTTTTCGCTCTCACCATGGTGTTCACCAATTAAAGCTTTTAAACATTCTGCTAATCCGATAAATCCGATTGACAAAGTACCATGTTTTAATATTCTACGAATACGATCGTTAGGTTTTAATCTTTCAGCATCGTTCCATATACCTTGTCCTAATAAGAATGGGAAATTATAGACATGTTTACTACATTGAATTTCAAATCTTTCTAACAATTGATCTTTAACTAATTCAATTAAGCTTTCTAGTTCTTCATAGAAACCTTTCATATCAGCTTTATCTCTTTCTTTTAAAGCGATACCATGTTTTATAGCTATACGAGGTAAGTTAATTGATGTAAATGATAAATTACCACGTCCTGTTACGATTTCTTTACCACCATCTGTTACATCACCGATAACTCTGGTACGACAGCCCATATAAGCGATTTCAGTATTGTAATCGTCAGGTTTATAGTATGGTAGATTATGTGGTGCATCGATGAATGAAAAGTTTGGAAATAATCTTTTAGCTGATACTTTACATGCTAGTTTAAATAAATCATAGTTTGGATCTTCGGGATTATAGTTTACACCCTCTTTAACTTTAAAGATAGAAATTGGGAAGATTGGCGTTTCACCTTTTCCTAATCCAGCATCGACAGCTAATAGATAATTCTCGATGACCATTCGTCCCTCTTTTGAGGTATCAGTACCAAAATTGATTGATGAAAATGGTACTTGAGCTCCAGCTCTTGAATGCATCGTATTTAAGTTATGAACAAAAGCTTCCATCGCTTGATACGTTAAACGATCAGTTTTTAATAAAGCTTTTTCATAAGCATCTTCAAAAATTTTTAAAACTTGAGTAGATTCCTTATATATAGGTTCAAAGGTAGATACATCGAAATCGATACTATCTAATTTATCGACCTCTTTACTAATTCTATCCATATTGACAAAACTTATGAAATCACTAAAATCTAATAGTTCATAGATTGTTTGTTTGTATTCTTTTTTAAATGTTTCTAAAACACCTGGAGCCATATAGTAATCAAAGGCTGGAATACTTTGTCCACCATGTTGATCATTTTGATTAGATTGAATAGCGATAGCGGCTAAAGCTCCATATGAGGTAATTCCCTTTGGTTTTCTTAAATGTCCATGACCAGTTGAAAAACCATTTTTAAATAATTTTTCTAGATTGATTTGGCTACATGTTGTTGTACCCATAGGTAGAAAGTCCATATCGTGAATGTGAATATATCCATTATCGTGAGCTTCAGCGAATTTTGGTTTCATCATGTACGCTTTAGCGAATTCTTTAGATATTGTACTACCAAAGTGTAACATTGTTCCCATGGATGTACTACCATCGACGTTAGCATTTTCTCTTTTGGTATCTTCTTCGTTAGATGTTTTTAATGCTAAGTTTTCTAATGTCTTTAAAAATTTATGTGTTTTCTTTTCATCAAAGAATAATTGTCTTGATTGATTTCTTCGATCACGGTATTCAGAAAATGAAACATAGACATCTTCGTAACCTTTTTTGGATAATTCTTGTTCGATTAAATCTTGGATTTCTTCGATTTTAATTTTTTCAGGATAATCTTTTTCAATTATCTTAATAACAGCTTGATATACTTTTTGAATATCTTTTTCGTTGTACTTGTATTCGTAAGTATCGGTATCTTCATTATATAATGTTATACTATCAAAGCCTTTTTTTATAGCTAAGGCGATTTTAGAACCATCAAAATCGACTTTTTTTCCATCTCTTTTTACAACTTTGATGTCTGTTGTTTTTTCTAATACTACTGGCATAGATATCCTCCCTACAATTATTATTACACTTTAATTGTAGTATTTTTGAGATAGGCTGTCAACACTTTTTTTAATATTTTTCCATACAAAATTTCGTGTACTTAGTTTAACCCTTATTTTTCAATAAATTTTAAAAAAATATTTTTTCAACTTTTTTACATTTTTAATTTTTTAACTTTTTTAGTTTGTGACTTTTTTGATAAAATAAGTGTTTTGCCCTTTATTTGTAACGTTTTATATACAAAAATTCTATTTTTGATTTTTTTGATTTTTTTAATTTTCAAAAATTTTAAAATTTTTGAAATCTTAATTTTTTAATTTTTTTAAAATCTATTATTTTATAAAAAAAGAACCGATATTTAGATACTTTCGGTTCTATATATTAAATCGACAACTTGCTTTTTTAGTAATTTTTTTATTGGGATAATACTACTTAAAATTGTTAAAATTAAGGGGTAAAAAATTAGGATATATATGATCTTGCTTTCGATATAGATAAAAGGAATTACTGCTAAATTATTTATAATCGATATCACTATAATTATTAATATACATGTTATGATGGTCGCTATAATAGATAGTAAGATATTTTCTAGTAAAAATATTTCTATTATGTTATAGCTATTAGCGCCTAGTGATTTCAAGATACCGATATCTCTTTTTTTATTATCGATATTGTTTATCATAAAGTTATAGATTAGTAAGCATGAAAAGATTAGAAAGATAACGGTTAAAATTAGGAAGAAAGTTTTAAACTGGTTTATCTCTTCATAGTAGCTATTAATAGTATCAGTATACTTATTTAAAATATTAAAAGCGTTATTTTTCGTTATATTAGCTATATTATGATAGTTCATATCGGACATGACACCTTTAATTTTTACGTAGTCATCAATATAGTTATCTAGTTTATTAGTAGCTACATAGGTCGTTTTATCTTCTAAATCAAAGCCAGTAATACCGATTATTTTTAGGTTATTTATCGTTTTACTTGGATTTTCTACTTTGATACTATATATTTCTGGGCTATTTTCATATATGTTTAGTTTAACGTTATTATCTATATAATTGTTTAAATTTAGGTAGTTTACGATAAAGTCTTTAGGGTTATTTTGATATTTTTTTAGGTTTTGATTTAATAAATCTTTATCTTTTATTAGACTATTTAAATTGAGAATAACCTCACCATCTTTTAGTTTGTTGGTCGTTTTATAAGTTTTACCATCATAGTACTCTATTTTTTTATTTAAAATATCTATATTAGTTATAGGATAACCATTTAATAGGCGCATAATATACTGGTTATTGTTATCTAGTTTAGTATCTTTGGGTAGGATTAGTTTATTTATAAAGTCACTATTTACGTACATTTTGTTGTACTTATAAAGAATATCTTTATTAAGTTCTTCATATAGACTTTGATTTTGTTCGTTTACCTCTTTAGTCTTTTTTAAAGTATCATATTTACTTAAATCGTAATCGATAATACCTACTATTTTTATATAGTTATATTTTCCTAGTTTTATTTTTTTGTTATCATTAATTATTTCTTGATAGTCTTTAGGTTTATAATTATCTATAGTTCCAAATTTAATTAATAAATCAGCTAGATAGTTAGATATGATAACCTCGTCACTATTATTGGGGTAGTTTCCAATTAGCTTATTTTTTATCTTCGTATTAGCTATAATATCTAATTTATAGTCGGTTTGATAAAAGATACTATCGTCACTATATTTTAAGTTTAAGGTAGTAGCTAAATCTTCTTCAGTTAAATTATATATTTCGTCTATGTTACTAGAAATACTATTTTTTATCGTTTTGATATCGTCACTACTAAGGCGATATTCTATACCATCTACTATCTTTTTAATTTCGATATTAGTTATATTATCTTTTTTTAATAGCTTGTAATATGTTTTAGATTTATCATAGGTATTGATTATGTAGGAAAACGATAAGAAAAACATGGCAAAAGCTATTAAGATACTAGTTATTAAGAACCTACCCTTTTTATTTTTTAAAGATAGAAAACTTAGTTTAAAAATATCTTTTAAAGGAATTCTACTAGCTTTAAGTTTAAGGTTATCTTCTTTAACACCATCTAAATTACCGGTATCATTTATAATTACCCCATCTTTAATTTCGACTATTCTATCGGCGTATGCTCTTGCAAATTCGATATCGTGGGTTACGACGATAACTAGTCTATCTTTACTAATCTCTTTTAGGATGTCCATGATATTTTTACCGTTCGTACTATCTAGATTACCGGTTGGTTCGTCTGCTAGTATCATTTTAGAATTTCTAAGTAACGCTCTAGCGATCGCTACCCTCTCTTGTTCACCACCCGATAGTTCGTTTATTTTTCTTTTTTTTAAGTGGTAGATATCTAGTTTTTTTAATAAATTATCTAGTACTACCATATCTACTTTTTTATTTTGAATATCGCATCCTAATAAAATATTTTCTAAGACGGTATACTCTTCTATGTTGTTATAGTCTTGAAAGATAAAACCGACATAGTTATTTCTATATAGATTATAGTCGTTTTCGGTAAACGCATTCATACTTTTGCCATCAACTAAAATGTCACCCCTCGTTATTTTATCTAGACCACCTAGTAAATTAAGTAAGGTCGTCTTACCACTACCACTTTTACCTAGAATAAAGGTCATACCCTTATTATCAAATTTTAAAGTTATACCTTTTAAAACCTCGTTTAAATCACCATTTTTAAGTTTATAGTATTTTTTTAAGTTTTTTAGTTCTAACATAGAGCCTCCTATTTTTTATTTCTAATCACATCGATGGGTGACCTTTTTAAAAATTTTGATAATGGTATGATACTAGATATAGTAATGACTAAGATAGTATATAGGTAGATAAAGATTACGAGTTTATAGTTTAAATAAAAGGGATTTAAAATATCATAAGAGGTATTAAAGGTCGTATTTCTAAGCAAAATAAAGATAAAGTATGATAATATGGTACTTAAGATAGTAGATATAAGTGATAAAATAATAAATTCTATCATAAATATTTTAAAGACGTCTTTTTGATTAATTCCTAAAGCTCTTAAGATACCGATACTCTTTCTTCTCGTTTTAATACTGTTAGTAACAAAATTACTAATTAGTAGATAAGAGAAGATAGTAAATACTAAAATAATTATATTGACTACTGGTTTAAAGCGTTTTAAAGTTAAATCATTATAATTTCTAACCTCATCTGCATATTTAGTAACTAAAGAGTAATCGCTTTCTAACGGGTACTTTTTAACGACATCTTTAATCTTATCAGTATTAAAAAGTAGACCATCTAGAGAAATATCACTATTATTATTTTTAGTTAACAAATCTATAAATTCATTGGTAACAAATACTTTATTATAGATATTAAATACATTTAAAGAGTGTTCATTAAAGATTTTATAAAGAGCTTCATCACTAGTTTTAGTTGCATACTTACCTTTTAAAACTTGATATTTTGTTAAATCGTAGTTAACGATACCAGATATAATAACAGCACTATTTCCGAAACTAATCTTCTTCTTGTCTTTAATAAGCTGTTCATAACTACTAGGTCTATATAGATTTTCCGTTCCATATTCATATATTCCGTACGTCATAATCAAATCAGCGAAATAATTAGATATGATAATTTCATTTGTTTTTTTAGGGTAATTTCCTATTATAGGTAGGTTACTATCTTTTAAATAAGATATATCAGTTACTTGATTAGTTAAGGTAGTAAGCGTATACATATCTTTTTCTTCTTCAGGTACATCGTTAAACATATCTAAAGCTTCATAAATATTTAAGCGCCAAAAGCTTATAAAATGGCCATCAATATTATATAGAGGGTAAACTTTAGTATCTAGTGATTTTTTTATATCGTCTATCTCATCATTATTTAAAATTAGCGTTCTACGCGATGCATCAATTTTTTGATATTTTTTAATCTCTAAAAAAGTATTACCGGTATTTATTATCTTGATATGTTTTTCATTGGGATTATAACTAGTTATACAGTAGAAGATAGCTAAAAACATCGTCGTAAAAGCTATAAGTAGACAAGTTAAAAATAGTCTTACTTTCTTACTTTTTAGAGGTAGAATACTTAATTTAATAAGCTCTTTTAAAGGTAGTCTATTTTTTTTAGATAGGTACTTTTCTTCTAAAACATGACTACTTTCTAAAGTATCACTAGCTATAACACCATCTTTAATTTCGATTATTCTATCAGCATAGGTTCTTGCAAATTCGATATCGTGAGTTACGACGATAACTAGTCTATCTTTACTAATTTCCTTTAGGATGTCCATGATATTTTTACCATTAATACTATCTAGATTACCGGTTGGTTCATCCGCTAGTATTATCTTAGAATTTTTAAGTAATGCTCTAGCAATCGCTACCCTCTGTTTTTCACCACCCGATAGTTCATTTATCTTTCTTTTTTTTAAATCATAAATATCTAATTTTTTTAACAGATTATCTAATTTTTCACTATCAACTTGTCTATTTTGTAATTTATTAGATAAAGTAATATTTTCTAAAACACTAAGTTCATCTAAATTGTTATAATCTTGAAAGATAAAACCGATATAATTATTCCTATAGCTCGTATAATCACTTTCTTTAAAGTCATTAAAACTCTTACCATCGATAACGATTTCACCACTAGTTACCTTATCTAAACCACCTAATAAGTTAAGCAAAGTCGTTTTACCACTACCACTTTTACCTAAAATAAAAGTCATACCCTTATTATCAAACTTTAAAGATATACCTTTTAAAACCTCATTATTGCCACTTTTTGTTTTATACTCTTTTCTTATATCTTTTACCTCTAACATAAATCTTCACCCTTTTTATGATCGATATACCTATTAGCATTATAACAATTAGATTTTAATAAATCAACTAAAGTACTAATATGTTATATTTTAATTTTTTTAAATTCCATTTTTAACCTTAATAACATAAAAGAATATACTATTTTAGGAGGAGATTTAATGTTCAATTTCAGTGACAATCTTTTCAATAGAATTGAAAAAAAGACCAGTGTAAATAAAGACACTATTTTAAATCTAGCGAAAAAATTACAACAAGGTGATATGAAAGATGAAAATAATCTAAAAGAGGTTATCCACGAACTAAGTGCCATGACTGGAAAAAGTGTTTCTAAAGAACAAGAGGAAAAAATTATAAATGCCATAAAAAATGATGAGGTTCCAAATAATATCGACAAGTTACTTTAAGTAACTTTTTTGGTATAACCATAAAATTTAAACATATAGTTTACTAGAAAGTAGGGATTAAATGGAAAAAATAGACATTATCAAAAGCATAACCGCCCGTACTAATGGTGAAATATATTTAGGTGTCGTTGGGGCTGTTAGAACAGGTAAATCAACCTTTATAAAAAAAGTCATCGAAAATTTGGTTGTACCTAATATCGAAGATGAATACGAAAGAAAACGTGCCTTAGATGAAATACCGCAATCAGCTCAAGGTAAAACCATCATGACGACTGAACCTAAATTTGTACCAAGTAATGGGGCTAATGTGACAATCGACGATTTTAGTGCCAACATTAGATTAATCGACTGTGTTGGTTACGTTATACCAGGAGCTTTAGGTTACGAAGATGAAAACGGTCCTAGACTAGTTAAGTGTCCATGGTACGATGAAGAAATTCCTTTCATCGAAGCCGCTGAAATAGGTACTGAAAAAGTTATTCGTGACCACTCCTCTATCGGTATCGTCGTAACAACCGATGGATCATTTGGAGAAATACCTAGAAATAACTATCTAGAAGCTGAAGAAAGAGTTATAACCGAACTTAAAGAAATAGGTAAACCATTCATCATAATTTTAAATTCAAACCATCCAACACTACCAGAAACCGAACGTTTAGCAGATAAACTAAAAGAACAATACGACGTACCCGTTTTACCAATAAGCATTGAAAACATGATCGAAAAAGATATCTACAACATATTAAAAGAAGCACTATACGAATTTCCAGTCTTAGAGGTTAAAGTTGACATGCCAGAATGGATAGCTTGCCTATCCCCTAATAATTGGCTTAAAAGAATTTACATCGACAAAATTAAAGAAAGTGTAACCGAAATAGATAAATTAAGAGATATCAATAAAATAACTGGTCACTTTGAAGACTCAGAATACATAGAAAAAGCATACCTTTCCGACATAGATACTAAAACCGGTATCGTAACCGTTACCCTAGAAGCTAGACAAGGACTATATAACAAGGTACTAAAAGATATAATCAAAACCGATATCAACTCCAAAACCGACCTTTTAAAACTATTCCAAGAATACAGCGAAGCTAAAGAAGAATACGATCAAATTAAAACAGCTTTAAAAATGGTTAAACAAACAGGTTATGGTGTCGCTAGTCCTAGTCTAAGTGATATGAAACTAGATACACCAGAAATCATCAAACAAGGTAGTCGCTACGGTGTTAAATTAAAAGCTACAGCCCCATCGATCCATATGATTAGAGTCGACGTCGAATCAACCTTTGAACCAGTTATCGGTTCTGAACTACAAAGTAAAGAACTTATCAACTACCTAATGAAAGACTACGATACTAACCCAGATAACATTTGGAAAAGTGAAATATTTGGACGTAGTTTAGATGTCATCGTTAAAGAGGGTATCCAAGCTAAACTATCACTACTACCTGAAAATGTCAGATTTAAACTATGTCAAACACTAGCTAAACTAGTTAATAAAGGTTCTGGTAATCTATTTGCAATTGTCATATAAAAAACTTCCTATCTTGGAAGTCCTTTTTTGTTACCTAACTTGTAATTTTCGATTATTTTATTAACCTCATCCTTAACACTAAGACCATCTTTATCAAAAGTAAACGCTAATTTATAATCATCATTTGAAACAAATTCCTCTAATTTTTTAATAAAATGTTCATTATCAACTGACCTACTTTGAGAATTCTCATACTCATTAATCATCAAGTTAAAAAGATTTATAATAGATGTTTTAAAATTATTCTTTACCCCATCAACTAAATTGACGATCGTCTCCTTAGTTTCCCTATCTTGTAACGTAATTTTTTTCAATTTATCATGATTTCTAGCGATCATAAGCATAGTACTTTCAGCATTATTAACCTCATCTAAGGTCTTATATATATTGTAAATATTTGAAAATCGCTCATCACTAAATAAGCCCTCAGGATCATTTTTTAAAGGATAATTTAATATTTCTTCACCATAAATAGATATAAGCAAATCCGTAAAATAATAATTTAAGAAATGATTTTTTTTATCAGTACACTTTCTAGATAGATATTCAGCAAAACCCTCATTCAATCCTCGACCGTGAAAAATGGCCTTACCAGCATTATTCTCAGTTACTGCAATACCATTATCATAATAAAAATTAGGATCTTGCCAAGGATGTTGATTAACTTTCTTTTGATCACGAAAAGCCATATAAAATAATTCATTATATAAAGAACCATTAGGATACTTAAATATTACATTGTTCCTGTTATCGTATTTAGTTGAAATATCCTTAGCGGGTTTACTTTTCGTTTCGATCGTTATACTCTGTTTATTAGCATAATAATTTTTTCGCAATTCCTCAGGAAAGGTATTTATTAAATTATCCACACTTTCTATCATATTAAAATCTCCTTAGCTATTATTATATTTCTATCTATAATAATTATACATGATTATAACGATTTTTGTAAATAAAAAACAAATAGAGTGTAAACTATTTGTTCTTAAATAACTTTATTATATATTTATAATCTTCTTTATCTAGAATGTTAATCCTTAAATTATTGATACCAAATTCGTAGTAATCTTTATAATCTTCATGGATAATTGGTTTATACATATAAATATACATTAGATTACCTTTAGTTATAACCGGAAATTTATTATTAAATTTATCTTTTAAAAGACCTTTATCGATATGATATTGATTTAATAAATTGAACCTTGATATCATAACCTCTGGTCTAGAATAGATGATCAATTCTAGATTAGGATGACAATTATACCTTGTTTTATAAGCTTCGATGATATTAATTATTTGATTTTTATTTAATTCATATGATAATGTTACTTTATTTACACCTAAACTATGAAGCAAGGCTACGGTGTATGAATTAGTTACATTTAAAGAAAAATCGGTATCGACTGAATCATATTTATAGATACTACCTAATTCACCGACTAATAATCTTTCGTTATAATCATTAAATTTATTCATTACTCGAGGTAATTTTAAGGTTGTTTCTTTTATTTCATAGTATAAATCTTGATTATCGGTTATAAATTCATCGATGTTGTAATTTTTTAAAAAGTCGTAATCACTTTTGGTTTCGATTAAAGCATTTAATTTTTTTTCTTTATTAAAATTAGGAACTTTGATCGTATATTCTTGTTTTTTTAGATTTTTGATAGCACATCTTTTTAAACTCAATTTTTTAATAGCTTTTCTTCTTATATCGTTTAATTCATCAATTTTAACGAAGATATCATCATCTGCATCGACTATCAAGTTATCAAAAACGTATGGGGTATCACCTAGTTTATTCAATTGTTTGATAATTCGATCTTTGGTAGTTGGACTATTGATGGCATCTTCGATTAAGTAATCGCTAGCGACCTCGATTAACATATCATCAGCGATGATCTTTAATTTTATAGGTTCGTTTTTAAATAAGGTTATTTTACCGTTTATTTTAACTTTTCTTTTTTTAGCATCGATTAGATCGTCTATTTCTTTGATTAGATCTTTATCAGTCGTTTTAACAACTTTATCAAAGATATCGACTTTACCATCGATTTTAATTGTTATGGTATCACCTTTGGTAGCTTCTTTAACTTTTTTTCTATCGATAAACATATTGGTTATAGTTAAACCGACGTCTTCATGGTTATTTAAAATTCTAATACCATCGCCTATTTTTAATGGTTCATATAGTTTGATCGTGGCGATACCGTTTTCGCATCTTTTTACATTACCGATTTCAATGCCGATATGATTTGGTCGATACTGATTAACTATATTATCGTTTTCTTCATCAAACATAAATCCTTTGGTAAATTCTCGATTGAACATTTTTTGTAAGTTTATAATATCGGCTTCATCGACAACTACTTTACCTGTTTCATAGAAGCTATCGATAGCTTTTCTATATATTTTAGTTACTAAGTAAATATACTCTTTTCTTTTCATCCTACCTTCGATTTTAAGGCTATCGACGTTGCTTTTTAATAGTTCTTCTAGGTATGATAAGGTGTTTAGATCTTTCATACTTAATAGATAGTCTTGATCGTTTAGTTTTTTATCATCTGTTTCTAAGGTATAAAGCATCCGACAACACTGGGAACACGTTCCTCTATTACCACTACGGCCACCGATTAAACTACTCATGAGACACTGACCTGAATAGCTGACGCATAAAGCACCATGGATGAATATTTCGATTTCTAGGTTGGTGTTATTTTTGATATTTTTAATGTCTTCTAGTTTGGTTTCTCTAGCTAGTACGCATCTTTTAATACCTAATTTTTCTAGCAGTTTAACGCCCTCTAGGTTATGGATATGCATCTGGGTTGAGGCATGAATTTCTAAGTCAGGATATGTTTTTCTAAGTAAGTCCATCATTCCGATATCTTGAATGATTAAAGCATCGATACCGATACTTATTAAGTAATCGATATATAACATAAAGGCATCTATTTCTTTTTCGTATATCAATGTATTTACGGTAACGTATAGTTTAACACCGTATAGATGAGCCAAGATAGATGCTTCTTTTAATTCTTCGTTTGTAAAGTTGTTTGAATATTGTCTAGCTGAAAAGAATTTACCACCTACGTAGACGGCATCACAACCACCCTCGATAGCGGCTATTAAAGCGTCCATCGATCCAGCTGGTGCTAAAAGTTCTGGTTTCATATTTCACATCCTTATTTTACTTAATTATACAAGTAATATTTTATTAAATCAAGACTAAAAAAGACAATATAAATTATCTTTACAAACTGTTATAATTATTTAGTATTTTTAAGAAATAGTTAGCTTCTCTAGTCATGTGATCTACTAGTAGTGGTAGGATGATACTTTTGATTTTATTATCGGTAATTCCTTTATAAATTTCTTCGTTAAATTTTTTAAACATATCGGTTCTGATGATACTTTCGCTAGTTAGTTTGGATAGATCGGTATTGTTTATTATGTTGTTATAGATAATAGCATAGTTATTAGCTTCGTTTATCAGTTTTTGTTCGGTTGGATCTAATAATCCTCTTAAAAACATGGCATGTTCTTTCATGATGGTATTCCAAAACATATCTTGTTCAAAGACAAAATTGGATAGTACGGTTTCTTTATTTTGAACTTTTAGTAATAGATCGTGATACATTTTAGCTTCTTCGATCATATGGTCGATTAATAGTGGATAGCTGAAAGTATAGGTCTCACCTTTTAGTACTTTATCTAGAATATTCTGTTTAAATTTGATTAAATCTTCGACGATTAACAAAGTCTGTTCGTTTATTTTAGCGATATCGTTTATATTGATATTTTTGCTACCGCTTTTAAGTTGTAGTTCTTTAATAGTCGTATTTTTTAGTATGTTGATATTAGTTAGTGTACTAGTTATCTCTTCGGCAGCTAGAGTGTTGTCAGTAACGATTATATTAGCTTTTAGGTAATTATTAGTGATACCATTATCGGAAAGATCGACTATTTTGTTTAATATGTCATCGAAGATATTTTTAAAATTATTGGCGATATTTTTAATTTCGTTATCTACGGCTGATGCTTCGATGAATAAGCTATGTTCTTTCATTATTCTATCAAAAAATAGGTGTAACTCGATTGATAATCTTGTATAGTCCTTATTATTCATGAGTATTCCTCCTATAAAAATATATGCATAATTTAAAAATATAAAACTAAATAAAATTTTTAATAAAAAAAGCATTAATTTATAATGCTAATAACTATATATTTTATATTGTATTTAATAAAATATTATTAAATTTTTCTTAAGTATTGACTTATCTAGCGATATATTGTATATTACAAATGAGATACATACGATAGTTAGGTGTTTTACTCTATTCTATTCATCATTTGATGATA
>CANRCZ010000023.1 GCA_947629265.1 uncultured Bacilli bacterium
AAAAGGAGATAAGAAAAATGAAAGAAAAAATAAGGCTTGGGGGGGGGGTTATCTACTAATAATAATTATACTATTAGTAGTAACTAATGGTATAACATATGGAGCTAGTCAGTTGACTAGCGATGGTGTGAGCTACACCAAAAATGGTGAGACTATAACAGTAAAGAAAGCCCTAGATGAATTGATAACCAAATCATCTAAAGTTGATGAATTAGAAAAACAAGTAGCTGATTATAAATCATTAACTATTTATTTAGCTGATAATGTACAAGTCGGAGACTATGTAGATTATGACGCTGGGGATTGGAAAGCTAGTGCTAAAATGCCAACAGAGCAAGGACAATTTGGAGGAAATGTCGCAAATACAAATAAAGGCACTAGTGTAGCATGTTTTGAAGATACAGTTCCAAAATATAACGGATGGCGTGTATTGTCAATTGATAAAAATACTAAAACAGTAACCCTAGTCCACGCCGGCCAACCTGAATGTTACTATCATGGAGATGGTGGATATAGTGCTACAAGTATAGAACTATTAATGGAACGTGGAAGCCAATACGTAAATGGTTCATATGCAACAAAAGGCCGTTCAATAATTAAAGAAGATGCAGAAAAAATTGCCGAAACAAGTGATTTACGAAAGACAGGTGCTAGATATTGGCTGGCTAATGCTTACAGTAACGAAGCTTTGTGGGATGTATACGAGGCCGGTATTTTCGTCGGCAACTTTGACGGTGCGTTTGGTTTTCGTCCCGTCGTAGAACTAAAACCTAATATAAAAACAACAGGCAAAGGAACAGACGAATTTGGACAAGAAGCATGGACACTAGTACCCCAACAATAATATAATTAAATAAACCTCAATTTAGATTTATACTAGATTGAGGTTTTAAAATTCATTTTTAGCGAAAAAAAGTTCGTTTATAATATTTACAAACGATAATTTTATTGTTATAATAAAACCAATGCGGTGGTGATAATAGGTGAGAATTATTCTTCATATTGACGTAAACAATGCCTTTTTATCATGGAGTGCTATATACTTACTAAAACAAGGATATAAATACGATATTAGAAATAGATACGCCATTATAGGTGGTGATAAATCTAAAAGAAGCGGTATTGTCCTAGCAAAAAGTACCCCAGCTAAAAAAAGAGGAGTTGTAACAGCTGAAACAATCTATAGTGCCAGAAAAAAATGTCCTAACCTAGAGGTATACCCATCAAACTACCAGTGGTATCAAAAAATGAGTAACGCAATGTTTAAAATACTAAAAAACTATACCGATGAAATAGAAATATACTCGATCGACGAATGTTTCTTAGACTATACCAAAATAAAAAAAATCTATGGCGATGAGGTTAAATTTGCCCATAAAATAAAAGATGAAATATATAAAACCCTAGGATTTACAGTCAACGTTGGAGTCGCTAATAACAAACTATGTGCTAAAATGGCTTCCGATTTTGAAAAACCATTCAAAGTCCATACCCTATACGATAGCGAAATCAAAACCAAAATGTATCCCTTAGATGTAGGTGAACTATTTGGAATCGGTAAAAAAACCGCTGAAAAACTAAGAACGATCGGTATCAAAACGATCGGTGATCTAGCCAATTTCGATATCAATAGATTAACTAAACTATTTAAAAACCAAGCTGTTATTATGCAAGAAAAAGCTAGAGGGATCGATAATTCACCAGTCATCTACTGGAATATAGAAGCTAAAGGAATTGGTAACGAAATAACACTAAAAAACGATATCTATACCAAAGAAGAATTAAAACCTTTTCTTCTATCACTATCCGAACATGTTGGTATAAGACTTAGAAAAGAAAACAAATACGCTTACGTTATATGTGTCGTCTTAAAAGATAACCTCTTTAGACGATTTTCTCACCAAAAAAAGCTTTTAAACCCTACCAATTCCAGTAACGAAATATATAAAACCGCTATCAATATTTTAGATGAAATGAATATGGATAACCCCATTAGACTAGTCGGTATTAGATTAGATAAACTGACAACAAGTGAGGTTAGACAAATGTCCATCTTTGAAAACGAAAATAGAATAATCGAAGATACCAAACTAAATAAAACTTTAGATGAACTAAAAGATAAATACGGTACAAACGTTATCAAAGTAGCATCATTAAAAGATAAAAATTTATTCAAAAAGAAACTAAAATAACCTAATATATGTTAAAATAAGATAGAAAAGAGGTAATTATGAACAACGAAATAATCAACGAAATAAGTAAAGAACTAAATATCAAAGAAAGTAGTATTAAAGCTACCTTAAAACTATTAGAACAAGGTAACACCGTACCCTTTATCGCTAGATATCGTAAAGAAGCAACCGGAGCATTAGATGAACAAGAAATAAGAAAAATAAACGAGGTGTACGAATATCAAGTCAATCTATTAAAACGTAAAGAAGACGTCATCAGATTGATCGAAGAAAAAGGATTGATGACCGATGAACTAAAACAACAGATTTTATCATGTTCAAAACTAGTCGAGGTAGAAGACTTATATCGTCCATATAAAGAAAAGAAAAAAACAAAAGCTACCGAAGCTATCAATAATGGCTTAGAACCACTCGCTAAAATGATGATGTCATTTAAAATAAAAGGAACCCTTGATGAATTAAGTAAACAATTTTTAAACGATAAAATAAAAACAAAAGAAGATGCTATAACAGGTGCTAAATACATTATTTCAGAATGGATAAGCGATAACGCTTACTACCGTAAATGGATAAGAAATTATATCTATCGTAACGGTATTATCAAATCATCACTTAAAAAAAATGCTTTAGATGATGATAAAAAATACGATATGTATTACCAATTTAGCGAACAAATTAAATACATAAAACCCCATCGTGTTCTAGCGATCAATCGTGGTGAAAATGAAAAGATTTTAAATGTTGCAATTGAAATAGACGATAAAGAAATTATCAACTATCTTGAAAGTAAGATCATCAAAGATGATAAAGTCGAATATATTAATCATATCAAAGAAGCTATCTTAGATAGTTATAAAAGATTAATCCTACCTAGTATCACTAGAGAAATAAGAAGCGAATTAACCGATAAAGCTTGTGATACCGCTATCGATAATTTCGCTAATAACCTAGAAAAACTACTACTTACTCCACCAATGAAAGACCGTGTCGTTCTAGGTTTCGATCCCGCTTATCGAACAGGTTGTAAACTAGCAGTTATCGATGAAACAGGTAAAAAACTAGATATTAAAGTTATCTATCCTCACGAACCTAAAAACGAATACGAAAAAAGTAAAAAGACCGTTTTAGACTTAATCGATAAATATAAAATCGATATCATCGCTATCGGTAATGGTACAGCCTCAAGAGAAAGCGAAGCCTTTATCGCCGATGTTATTAAAGATTGTAAAAGAAAAGTCGAATATATCATCGTAAGTGAAGCTGGAGCCTCTGTTTATTCAGCTAGCAAACTAGCAATCGAAGAATTCCCTGATCTCCATGTTGAAGAGAGGAGTGCTATCAGTATCGGTAGAAGATTACAAGATCCATTAGCAGAATTAGTTAAAATCGATCCTGAAAGTATCGGAGTTGGATTATATCAACACGATGTTCCAAACAAAAAATTATCAGAATCTTTAGACTTTGTCGTTTTAAAAGCTGTTAACCAAGTAGGAGTCAATATCAATACCGCTAGTCGTTCACTATTAAAATATATATCCGGTTTAACTAAAAAAAATATCGATAAAATTATCGAATACCGTGATACTAAAGGTAAATTTTTATCTAGAAAAGAAATACTAGATAAAAAGATTTTAACCGCTAAAACATATGAACAAGCTATTGGTTTTCTTAGAATACCTAATGGTAATAATATCTTAGATGTAACCGATATTCACCCCGAAAGTTACCACATTGTTTTAAATTTATTAAAATCTTTAAATTTAGACCTAAATACAATCGGTAGTGAAGAATTAGTAAATAAACTAAATAGTATCGATATTGAAACTTACGCTAAAGATTTAAACACCGATATATATACATTACAAGATATTATTTCCTCATTAAAAAAACCTAATCGCGATCCTCGTGATGATATGCCAAAACCTATTTTAAAAAGCGATATTCTTCACCTTGAAGATTTAAAAGTAGGAATGAAATTACAAGGAACAGTTAGAAACGTTATCGATTTTGGAGCTTTTGTCGATATAGGACTTAAAAACGATGGTTTAATTCATATTTCTAAAATGACCGATAAATATATTAAACACCCTAGTGAAATTTTATCCGTTGGTGATATCATCGATGTCTATGTTTTAGGTGTCGATAAAGAAAAAAATAAAGTTACATTGAGCTTAATAGAAATATAAGGTGAAATAATGAAAAAAAGCAAAAAAATTATAATAATCATTTTAAGTATAATCTTATTAATAGCATTATTAATATTTATTATCGTTAAAACCGCTAAAATAGAGGTTACCTTAGTTGATAATTTAAAAGTTGAATTCAATGAAGAAAAGAAAGTATCTGATTTTATAACTAGTATAAATGGTAAAATAAAAGATGACTTTAAAATAGATACTACCAAATTAGGTAAACAAGAGATTACTTTTAAATTCACGAACAATCAACATATAAGAGTAAAATATAGTTTTGAAATAGAAATTGTCGATACCGTTCCTCCTTTAATTTGGTTAGGCGGTAGTTATTCAGTTAAAAAAGATAGCGATATCGATTTAACCAAAAAAATATTATGTGGTGATAACTACGATAGTAAACCTAATTGTTATATCGAGGGTGATTATGATTTAAGTAAAACCGGTAAATATAACTTAGTGTTTAAAGCAACCGATAATAGTGGTAATACTAGTAGTCAACCATTTGTTTTAAACGTTTATGAACCTAAAAAAACAACTGATAAAAGTAGTACTACTGAACCAGTTGAATCATTTGTAGCATTTAACGATATTGTAAATACTCATAAAAGTAATGAAACTAAAATAGGTATCGATGTATCTAATTGGCAAGGTGATATTGATTTTGATAAAATTAAACAAGCTGGTGTTGAATTTATCATTATTCGCGTTGGTACCGGTGGTGATGGTGAATATAAGTTAGATGCTAGATTTGAACATAATATCGAAGAAGCTAATAAATATGGTATCGATGTTGGTATTTATTTTTATTCATATAGTAGCTCAGTAGCAAGTGCTAAAGAGGATGCTAAATGGGTATTAGATAAGATTAAAAAATATAATGTAAGTCTACCTATAGCATTTGACTGGGAAGAATGGAATGATTTTAATAGTTATAATTTGAGTTTCTTTAAACTTACTAGTATGGCTGATGAATTTGTAAATACGGTTAAAAAAGATGGCTATCAAGGAATGTTATATAGTAGTAAGAAATATTTAGAAAATATTTGGCTTAAAAACGACAATGATATTTGGTTAGCGCATTATACAGATCAAACTGATTATGATGGTAATTACTTATTTTGGCAACTTTGTTCTGATGGTAAAATCGATGGTATCGATGGTTATGTCGATATTGATGTAATGTATAAAAAGTAGTTTTTAAGCTACTTTTTTAGTCTATAACCTTGATATGTATTTCTTCTAGCGAACTCTTTATCGATTTCATTTAAAACGGTTAATTTTTTAACTAACCATTTTGGTTCGATTAAATCATCAACATTAGGATCAGCGGTAATTCGGTGGATGACTATGTCATCTTTTAAATATTCTAATTGGTCACATACGATATCGACATATTCTTGTTTAGTAAGAACGTGAAAGGGTTTATTTTTATATATTAAGGCTAGTTTTGTATCTTTTAAAATGTTTAACATATGTATTTTAACACCTTGAATATCTAAGTTGTTTAAATATTTGATCGTATCAATCATCATTTCTTTTGTTTCATTTGGTAGACCATTGATGATATGAACGACGACATTGATATTTCTTTGTCTTAATTTTAAAACACATTGTTTGAAACATTCTAAACTATGGCATCTATTGATAAGTTTAGAGGTTTCATCATGGATGGTCTGTAAACCTAATTCGACGATTAGATATGTTCTTTTAGATAGATCTTCTAGGTAATCCAAGCATTCATCATTTATACAATCAGGCCTAGTCGCGATACTTAAACCGATAACGTTATCGATTTGTAATATTGGTTCGTATTTGCTTTTTAAGGTTGAAACGTCAGCATAAGTATTGGAATGAGCTTGAAAGTATCCGATATATTTACAATTTGGCCATTTTTTATCGATGATTTTTTTAATGTCGTTAAATTGATCGTTAAGGGGTTTATTAGCATCACCTGCATAGTCACCACTACCTAGTTTTGAACAGTAAATACAACCACCAATTCCGTATTTACCATCGATATTTGGACAGGTAAAACCAGCGTTTAAGCTTATTTTAGCTACCTTGCTATTAAATTTATGTTTATAAAAATATGTTAAAGTGTGATACCTTTTATTATCATCACTGTATTTAAAGGGGTTCATAAAATCACCGATTACATTATATCATTTCCTTTAAAATAAATATAGATAGTGTTAATTTTATCTATGAAACTGTAAAAAATATTGACAATATGTTTAATAAAGTGATAAGATTATATTGTAAAAATAAGGAGGAATTGTAATGAAGAAAAATACTAAAGGTTTTACACTAATTGAGTTATTAGCTGTAATCGTTATCTTAGCTATCATCGCATTAATCGCAACACCAATCGTGTTAAACTTAATCGATAAAGCTAGAAAAGGAGCTGCAGAATCAAGTGCATATGCATATATCAATGCTGCTGAAAAAGCTGCTGTAGTAACATTAATGGATAACACTGGAATTAATTTAAATCAAGCTTCTTGTGCTGTTTCAGCTAGTGGTAAGACTTTGATATGTAGTGGTGGATCTATATCAGAAGGCAGTAGTGTTTCATTTGATCTTGATATAAAAGGTGATTTACCTACTGGTGAAAGTGATAAAATTATATTTGATGCAAGCGGAGCAGTTTCAAGTGCAGACCTTACTATAAATAATTATAGTGTAACTGTTGATGCAAATGGTAAAGCAAGCGTTAAAGGTGGAGAATAATTGGGATATGAATAATATCCTTTTTTCTTGTATGAAATTGTAAATAAAATTAAAATTTATTGACAATATAAAGTACAAAATGATAAGATTATATTGTAAAAATAAGGAGGAATTATAATGAAGAAAAATACTAAAGGTTTTACACTAATTGAATTATTAGCTGTAATCGTAATATTAGCAATCATCGCATTAATTGCAACACCAATCGTGTTAAACTTAATCGATAAAGCTAGAAGAGGAGCTGCTGAGTCAAGTGCATATGCATATATCAATGCTGCTGAAAAAGCTGCTGTAGTAACATTAATGGATAACACTGGAGTTAACTTAAATCAAGCTTCTTGTGCAGTTGCAAGTAGTGGTACAACTTTAACATGTGAAGGAGGATCATTATCATCTAGTGTAGATTTAACTTTAGATATCAAGGGTGATTTACCAAGTGATGGAGGTTCTATTTCATTTGATGAAAATGGTGCAGTAACTGGCGCAAGCTTCACTATCAATAATTATAGCGTAACTGTTGATGAAAATGGTAAAGCTAGCGTTGAAGATGGTGAATAATAAAACCACAAAGAGATATGATTAAAAATATCTCTTTTTTTATTCCTTAAACCCTTTTAATTTATCAACAATTACAATTATCGATTGACTAAATACCAAAAACTTAATATAATATATGTATACATGCGATGATTGGCTTGGAAACCAGGAGCAATATATTAAAAGAGATTCTTTCTAGAATAAGTAAGGTGGAACCGCGGATAATTCGTCCTTACATAAATAGTAGGAGTCTTTTTTTTAGAAAGAGGAATTGATATGGAAAAAATAACAATGGATAAAATGGTTAACTTTTGTAAACAATATGGTTTTATATTTCAAGGTAGTGAAATATATGGTGGTTTAGCGAACACTTGGGATTACGGTCCACTAGGTGCTAGATTAAAAAACAACTTAAAAGATGCTTGGCGAAAAAGATTTATCCAAGAAAGAAAAAATGCCTACGAAATCGATGCCGATATTTTAATGCACCCAAGAGTTTGGGAAGCTAGTGGTCATGTTAGTAGTTTCTCAGATCCATTAATCGACTGCAAAGAATGTAAAACAAGGCATCGCGCTGATAACTTAATCGATGATTTCGATCCTAATATCTGTGCTGATAAAATGACCGAACAAGAAATGGTCGACTATATCAAAGAACATAAAGTTCCATGTCCAAAATGCGGTAAATCTAATTTTACCGATATCAGACAATTTAATTTAATGTTCGAAACATATAGAGGAGTTACTAACGATAGCAAAAGCATAATCTATCTAAGACCAGAAAATGCCCAAGGCGAGTACGTTAATTTCTTAAACGTTCAAAGAACCATGCGTACTAAACTACCATTTAGTATTGGTCAAATCGGCAAAGCTTTTAGAAACGAAATAACCCCAGGTAACTTTACCTTTAGAACAATCGAATTTGAACAGATGGAATACCAAACCTTTTGTAAACAAGGTTCTGATATGGAACTATACGAATACTTTAAAGAATACGGTAAAAAATTCTATATGGACTTAGGTATCAAAGAAGAACACTTAAGATTTCACGATCACGATAAACTAGCTCATTACGCTAAAGCGGCTTGCGATATCGAATACTTGTTCCCATTCGGCTTTGGTGAAATAAACGGTACCCATAACCGAACTGATTTCGATTTAACAAGACACCAAGAATACAGCAAAGTAAAACAAGAATACCTAGATCCTGAAACGAACCAAAAATACATACCTTACATCATAGAATCTACCTATGGCTTAGATAGAAGCATTCTAGCTTTCCTATTTGAAGCCTACCACGAAGATACACTAGAAGATGGTACAACCAGAGAGGTATTAAGTTTACACCCATTTCTAGCACCATACAAAGTAGCAGTCTTACCACTTGTAAAAAAATACCATAGTGATAAAGCTAGTGAAATATATGAATATTTAAGCAAATACTTTATGGTTAGTTACGACGATAGCGGTAATATCGGTAAAAGATACCGTAGACAGGACGTTATCGGTACACCACTATGTATAACTGTCGACGAAGAAACCTTAAATAACAATACCGTAACCATCAGAGATAGAGATACAATGGAACAGATAACCTTAAAAGTTGATGAGGTAGTAGACTATATCAAAGAAAAAATTGTATTTTAAAAGACATAAAAACTAGTATGCAAAATAAAACATACTAGTTTTTTATCAAATATTTAGATAAAAAATACAAAAAACATTTATTTTTTTGATTTTATATGCTAAAATATTATGTAGCAATAAGTTCCAAAGGTGGAAGGAGAATATAAATGGGAATGTTAAAAAATTGGCTAAACAAAGAAGATGATATTTTTACAAACAACATATCTGGTGACGAATACTACGATCTAAAACCAGAAGAGGTATTAAACGAAAACGATGGAAAAAGCAAGATGATACTATTAGAACCTAGAGCTTATTCAGAATCTCAACAAATAGCAGATCACTTGAAAATGCGTAATACAGTCGTTGTCAACTTAAAAAGAGTGACACCAGACCAAGCTAAAAGGATCGTTGACTTTTTAACAGGTACAATCTACGCTATCGGTGGAGATTTACAAAAAATTGGTGGGGGAATATTCTTATGTACACCAAATAATATAAACGTTCAAGGAAAAATAACAGAAGAAACAGAAGGAAAAGATATTCACGATAACAATGATATAAGCCTTGAATTTTAATCAAAGGGTGATATGATGGAAAAGTTTAATAGAACGCTTCGTGGATATGATCCAGAAGAGGTCAATGCTTTTTTAGATAATATTATTAGTCAAGTCGAAACAATTATCCAAGATAATAAAAAAAAAGACGAGCAAATAATTGAACTGACCAAACTAGCAGAAGAAAATAAACGTCTAAATGAAAAATTAGAAACATATAGACGGATGGAAGCAACCTTAAATAAAGCGATCGTTATGGCCGAAAAAACAAGCGAACAGATCAAATTAAACGCTCATAACGAAAGCGAACTACTTATAAGCGACGCTAGACAAAACGCTAATCGTATAGTTAACGAAGCTTTGATTAGAGCTGAAAAAACCGAAAGAGAAGCTCAAATATTAAAAAGAAATCTAAACGTTTTTAAACGAAGAATAAGAGATATCGTCGAAGCTCAGCTAGAGGTAGTAGAAGAGTTAGATAAAATAGAATTATAAAAACATGTGATAGAGACGGTATAATATCTAATTTAGAGAAAGTTCGTGGTCGATGAAAACGAATATGCAGATATTATATAGATCACTCTTGATGTTTTTTTCCGAATAATTTAAGAAAAAACGGTAACGCGTTATAGTTATTGAGTCCTAAGTAAGGTGGTACCACGGTTAATTCGTCCTTATAATTAGGATTTTTTTATTGGAGGAGGTTAATATGAGAAAATTTGAAGAAATGTCAAAACAAAAAATAAACGAGGTAGAAAGCGATATCCTATCATATTGGAAGAAAATCGATATCTTAAACGAAAGTATCAAAAATAGAGAAAACAACGAAACGTTCGTCTTTTATGACGGACCAGCTACCGCTAATGGTATGCCAGGTGTCCATCATATGTTAGCTAAAGAATTAAAAGACGTCTTTGGTAAATATAAAACCATGAAAGGATACAAAGTATTAAGAAAAGTAGGATGGGATACCCATGGATTACCAGTTGAATTACAAGTAGAAAAAGAACTAGGTTTCGAGGGTAAAAAAGATATTGAAAAATTCGGTATTAAAGAATTTAATCAAAAATGTCGTGAAGCTGTATGGACTAACGAAAAAGCCTTTAGAAATCTAACTGATAAAATGGGACAATTTATCGATCTAGAACACCCATACATAACTTACGATAATAACTATATCGAAACAGAATGGTGGATATTAAAAAAATTCTTCGATGAGGGTTTAATATATAACGGTTTAAAAATATTACCATACTGTCCTAGATGCGGAACTGGTTTAGCTAGTCACGAGGTAGCCCAAGGATATAAAGAAATAAGTGTCAATACCGTCATCGTACCATTTAAACTAAAAGAAGACGACAGCTATTTCCTAGTTTGGACAACAACCCCTTGGACTCTTATCAGTAACGTAGCCTTATGCGTTAACCCTGATGAAACATATGTCAAATGTGAATCAATGGGTTATAAATTTATCCTAGCTAGCAAATTAGCAAATACTGTCTTAGGTGATGACTATAAAGTATTAGAAACATATAAAGGAACTGATTTAGAATACAAAGAATACGAACAATTAATGCCATTTTTAAAACCTAATAAAAAAGCCTTTTACGTAACATGTGATAACTACGTAACTATGGATACAGGTACCGGAATTGTTCACTTAGCTCCAGCTTTCGGTCAAGATGACTACGAGGTTGGAAAAAAATACGATCTACCTAACTTAAATCCTGTTGGTGAAGATGGTAAATATACTGAGGGACCATGGATTAATCGTTTCGTCATGGATCAAGATTTAGAAATAGAGATAATTAAATGGTTAAAAGAAAACGATAAACTATTCAAAAAAATCAAAATGAACCACGATTATCCACACTGTTGGAGATGTAAAACCCCTCTTCTATATTACTCAAAACCAAGCTATTACATTAAAGTAACCGCTTTAAAAGATAAAATTATCGAAAACAATAAAAAAGTCAATTGGCACCCATCATACGTTGGTGAAAAACGTTTCGGTAACTGGTTAGAAAACTTAAACGATTGGGCAATATCAAGAAATAGGTATTGGGGTACACCAATTCCTCTTTGGAACTGTAGTTGTGGTCATAGCGAAATGATTGGTAGTATCGCTGAATTAAAAGAAAAAGCTACCGAAAAAATAGATGATATCGACTTACATAGACCATTTGTCGATGATATCCATATTAAATGTCCAGAATGTGGTAAAGAGATGACGAGAATAAAAGACGTTATCGACTGTTGGTTCGACTCAGGTAGTATGCCATTTAGTCAATACCATTATCCATTTGAAAACAAAGAACTATTCGAGTCCCAATTTCCAGCTGATTTCATTGCTGAGGGAATTGATCAAACAAGAGGTTGGTTCTATACCTTAATAGTTATATCAACCTTTGTTATGGGTGAAGCACCATATAAAAACGTTCTAGTTAATGACTTATTACTAGATGCTAAGGGTCAAAAAATGCATAAATCAAGAGGTAATGCTATCGATCCATTTAACATTATCGACGAATATGGAGCTGATACAATCAGATGGTACTTACCTTATGTATCACCAGTATGGACACCAATTAAATTCGATATCGAGGGTCTAAAAGAGGTCAATTCAAAATTCTTCTCAACCTTAAAAAATACCTATAATTTCTTCGCTATCTATGCTAATGCTGATAATATCGATATCGATAGAGAAACCATCCCCTATGAAGAAAGAGAAGAAATCGATAAATGGTTATTATCAAAATACAATAAATTAGTTTTAAACGTAACAGATTACTATGATAATTACAACTTAACGGACGTTGTAAGAGACGTAACTTATTTTGTAAACGAAGACTTATCAAACTGGTATATCAGAAGAAATCGTCGTAGATTTTGGGATAGCGAAAAATCTAAAGATAAACAAGCTGTCTACAACACCACTTACGAGGTTTTAGTTGGTTTAACTAAGCTTATAGCACCAATTGTTCCTTTTGTATCAGAAGATATCTACCGTAAACTTACAGGTGGTAAATCCGTTCATTTAGAAGATTTCCCAGTCGCTAATAAAGATTTAATAAACGAAAATATCGAAAAGCGTATGGATCTAGTTAGAAATATCATAAGTTTAGGTCGAAATGCTAGAGAAGAAGCTAAAATAAAAGTAAGACAACCGATAAGTGAGGTTTTAATCGATTTAAAAAATAAAGACATTATCGAAGATTTATTACCACTTATCAGTGAAGAATTAAATGTTAAAAAAGTAACTTTCACATCTGAATTGAATAACTACATGAACTTTATAGTTAAACCTAACTTTAAAGAGGTTGGTAAAATATTTGGATCTAAAATCAAAGAATTTACCGAATTACTTAACAACCTATCAGATAAAGAGGTTACAGCATTAAATAACAAAGAAAATATCGAAACTAAATTCGATAATGAAAAATTAGTCATAACACCAGATATGGTCGATATTAGAATTCAAGCTAAAGATGGTTTCGATGTTGCATACTTAAATAACGATTTTATCATACTAAATACCAATTTAACTGACGACTTAATCAAAGAGGGTATCGCTCGTGAAATGGTATCAAAAGTTCAAAACTTAAGAAAAAGTAGTGATTTCAATATAACCGATCGTATTAATCTATACTACTGCGGTGATGATTTAGTTAAAGAAACTGTTCAAGAATTTGAAGAATTAATTAAATCCGAAACTTTATCATTAAAAATAGAATATCGTGATAACTTAACCGATACCTTTGATTTAAACGGTCATGACGTATGTTTAATGATCGAAAATAAAACTGTGTAAAAACAGTTTTTTTGTTAATTATTTAATTTATTTATCATACAATTAATTGGTGATTATATGAATATAGGTATTGTCTTAAGAAAAAATAAAAATAGTAACCTTAAAGATATTTATAGTATCAATAAAGAAATATTTGATATCATAAAAAAACATGATGGACATGTTATTGGTATATACGATATTGATAGTATCAAACTATGTGATGGCATTATTCTTCAAGGTGGTGATGATATCGATTATGAAGAATTAAATATCATAAAGTATCTATATGATAATGATATTCCTACTTTAGGTATATGTTTAGGTATGCAACAGATGGCTGTATCCTTAGGTGGTAGTATTAAAGAAATAAATAATTTTAAACACTTAAGTAATAATAAATACGTTCATGATATTAATATCGATCCCTTATCAAAATTATATAAAATAATTAAAAAAGATAAAATTAAAGTAAACAGTCGCCATAAAGATAAAATCGATAATACATCCTTAGAGGTAGTAGCCTATAGTAGTGATGGTATTATCGAAGCTATCGAAGATAAAAGTAAAAAATTTTTTATCGGTGTTCAGTGGCATCCTGAGTCCTTAAATGATGAAAACAGCGATATGCTGTTTACAAGTTTTTTTAATAGTCTTAACGTTTAATTTTTTGTTTGCTTTCTTCATTTTGTTTAAGGACATATAACTCAGTTATTTTGTTGATAAACATCGCTAAATCACTATATCCAAAGAAATTAGACATTTTAGTTAAAATGTTATTGATTGATTTTACGATAGCTTTATTACTTTCAATATAATCAGTATCCATATCATTATTATTTTTAATATTGTTTATAAATAAAATAATATCTTCAATTTCATCTGTAGCTTCAGCATATTCTAAAAAAGAATTAAAACTATCATCAGTAAATACAGCCATCGCTTTTAATAATTTAACCTCTGTATCACTTATTTTATCTTTAAAACACCAATTATTTAAGGTAACATCTAAATCTCGTGATAGTCTCTCATAGTATTTATATGATTTATTATATTTAATTCTAGCTGAATAATCATTATCGTATCCTTTATTATAAAGATTGGTAAACTTTCTTAATATTAGTAGTAACTGATTACGTTTTTCTTGATCGAAATCTTTAATTTCATCATAACTTAAAATGTTATTTTCAGCCTCCAAAAAATTAATGATAAATTTTAATGTGATTTTTGAACAATTTTTAATCATAATTTCACCTCTTTTTAAACAACAGATATTTTATACCAAAAAAATAAAATGTCAAGAAAAAATTAAAAATTTTTTTAAATTATGGTATAATTAACTAAGTTTGGAGGTTTCTATGAAGATAAAATATGAACTATTAAAGCAAGAAAAACATACAAAAGCTAGAAACGGTATCTTACATACCAACCATGGTGATTTTGAAACACCAATTTTTATGCCAGTTGGAACTCAAGCTACAGTAAAAACTTTATCCCCAGAAGAGCTAAAAGGTATAAATAGTGCGGTTATTTTATCTAATACCTATCACTTATGGCTTAGACCAGGTGAAGATATTGTAAATAAAGCTGGTGGTTTACATCAATTTATGAACTATGATGGACCAATTTTAACTGATAGTGGAGGTTTTCAAGTTTTCTCTTTAGCTAATAAAAAAGATATCAGTGAAGAGGGAGTCGTTTTTAAAAGTCATATCAATGGTGAAAAATTATTTTTAACACCAGAAAAATCGATTGCAATTCAAAATAAATTGGATAGTGATATAGCGATGAGTTTTGATGAATGTCCACCAGCTAGTGCATCATATGATTATTTAAAAAATAGTGTTGAAAGAACGATAAGATGGGCTAAAAGAGGTAAGGACGTTCATAATAATATTAACCAATCTTTATTTGGTATTGTTCAAGGTGGAGCTTATGAAGATTTAAGAAAGTATTCCGCTATAGAAACTACTAAATTAGATTTTGATGGATACAGTATCGGTGGGGTTGCTAATGATGGTGAAAGCAAGGATGATATGTATAAAGCTATCGATTATTCCATCCCTTACCTACCTGAAGATAAACCTAGATATTTAATGGGTGTTGGAGAACCTATCGATATTATCGAGGGCGTTATTAGAGGTATCGATATGTTCGATTGTGTTTTACCTACGAGGTTAGCTCGTCATGGTAATGCTTTTACAAGACACGGTAAGATCAATATTAAAAACGCTAAATATAAAGAAGATTTTACTCCGATAGATGATTGTGATTGTTATAGTTGTAAACATTATACTAAAGCTTATATTAGGCATCTTATTATAGCGAATGAAAGCTTTGGAGCTAGGTTACTTTCTATTCACAATTTAAGGTTTTTAATAAGGCTTACTGAAGAGTTACGATTAGCGATTAAAGATGATAGAATTTTAGAATATAAAGAGGAATTTTTAAAAAATTATGAAAAAGATCGAGATTAATAATTATATTGTTAATAATGATAAAGGTGTAAATGCTAGAATTGTCTTATTATCTGATATTCACTATCATAGTAAAGATGATTTAGATAAATTAGATAATCTTTATAAGTGTATCGTTAAAATTAACCCGAAATATATTTGTATCGCTGGTGATATATTTGAAGAGAGCTATGTCCGTGATACTAGTTACTTTATTAAATGGATTAAAGCTTTAGCGAAAGATTATAAGGTTATTATGATTTTAGGTAATCATGATATTATGATGCATGGTCATCATAAAAGGTTAGTTAATTATCCCTTATTAGCGAAAATTAAAGGAATTGACAATGTTAATATTCTTATTAATGATCATGTTATTTATGATAATATAAACTTTATTGGTATCGATTTACCATATGGTAAGTTTAATAAAAGTGTATTTTACTTAAATTACTTTTTTAAAGGTAAAAAACATTTAGTTGATAGTGATAGTTTTAATATTATGTTATGTCATTCACCGATCGATATATTATCTAATTATGATACTATTAAATTTTTAGATGATATCGATTTAAGTATGTATGGACATATGCATGGTGGTCTTATGCCGAATATTTTTAGGAAGATATCAAATCATCGGGGATTAATTAGTCCTAGGAGTGGTCTATTTCCTAACGATTGTCATGGTTATATTAAAAATAAGAAAGCGATTATATCGACTGGAGTAACTAAGTTAAGTGAAAAAAATCCTTTCCATTTTTTTAATTTTTTGTATAAAAGTGAGATAGTAATTATCGATATTGTAAGTAAATATCATATTTAGTTGCTAAATTTAGAAAAATAAATTATAATTAGGTAGGTGATATTATGGGAAGAGCTTATGAGGTAAGAAAAGCAAGTATACAAAAAACAGGAGCGGCTAAATCGAAATTATATTCAATGTACGCTAGAGAAATCTACGATGCTGCTAAAAAAGGTGGTGTTGCGTTAGAGAGTAATGCGACACTTAAAAGATTGGTTGAAAGGGCTAAAAAGGAACAAGTTCCAGCTGATATAATCAATCGAGCTATCGATAAGGTAAATAGTGGTGTCGATGAGAATTATCAAAATGTCAGATATGAATTATTTGGACCAGGTGGATCAACTTTTATCGTCGATTGTTTAACTGATAATGTCAATCGTTCTATTAGTAGTGTAAAGGCTGTGTTAAATAAGTGCCATACTAAGATGGGTTCAATAGGTAGTGTAGCGTTTAATTATGACAATTTATGTATTGTTGGTTTTAAGGGCTTAAATGAGGAAGAAACGATCGATATTATGATTGAAAATGATATTGAAATTGATGATATTGAAACAGATGATGGAATGACTATTGTATATGGTAATCCAACTGATTTATTTAAAATAAAGGATGCTATTTCAAAGGCAAAACAAGTTGAATTTGAAATCGATGAAATTGCAATGATACCAAAGGAAAAGATATCTTTAGCTGGTGATGATTTAGAAATATTTAAACGTATGAATGATATGCTAGAAGAGATAGAAGATGTAAAGAATGTGTATCATAATGTAGAGCTATAGCATTAGCTCCTTTTTTTGTTTACAAGTATTGAAAATAAGATATAAATTTAGTATAATTAGGATGTAAAATAAAGAAAAGGAGACAAGAAAAATGAAAGAAAAAATAAGGCTTGGGGGGGGGTTATC
>CANRCZ010000024.1 GCA_947629265.1 uncultured Bacilli bacterium
TGATCAACCTTAACAATTAAATCATCTAGTGCTTGTTTTACATTCATGGTTTTACCATCTTTTGTATAACTAACACTTTCACTTTGTAAGCTAGTTACTCCATATGTTATACCATTAGTTACCACTAATAGTATTAATATTATTAGTAGATAACCCCCCCCCAAGCCTTATTTTTTCTTTCATTTTTCTTATCTCCTTTTCTTTATTTTACATTTCAATTATACTAAATTTATACTATATTTTCAATATGTAATATTTATTTTAGTGAAAGAAAAAAGCTGTAAATCAGCTTTAGATTATCATTGTTATTAACTTGGTAATAATAAATCCCAAGTATTTTTATTTCCGACTTTATCTGTCGTTGTTTTACCTGTAGTTAGAACTGTAGATTTTAGAACTACAACCGGCCGGAAACCTAACATGTATTTGCGGAGACCGTTGCTGTAGCCACCGTTATTGTACACGTTATACAAGTCAGTGCTGTCGCTAACAGTGGCCAGCCAGTAATATGCTCCGGTTTTTCGCAATGTATTACTAGAATCGAGTGCATTCGTTTCAACTTGAGTCATAGCATGAGCTGACTCGGCATATGTTTCATTTAAATATTGTTCTTTTGCACGTGCATCTAATTTAGCTATACTATCACTTGAATCAGATCCATGATAATAACATTCAGGCATTCCGGCGTGGACTAAGTATACTTTTCCACTTTCAATTTTAAGTACACGCCATCCGTTTAATGAGGTTGAGCCACCACTACTATAACATACTGATACACTTGCGCCTTTGTTTGTGTTTGCGGCATTTCCCCCAAAATTTCCATGAACTACTGGTTTGGCTGGTGCTGATGAACCCCAATTACCTGCATCATAAGCAACATAGTCACCTTGTTGTGCTCTCTCTGCTAGATATACCGTATTTATTACATTTACTGGTACTGTTACTTTTTTTCCTGTACCATCTGTTCCTATTATATTTGTATGTCCCTCAGCTTTACCCGTTACAATCGATCCGCTTACACTTGCAATAGTGGTATTTTCACTTGTCCATGTTAACGTTGTTGCATTTCTTAATGCTGTCAACTCTGCCATTGTTGCTGTTGATCCCATTGATGTTATCATCTTACTTAAGACATCATTGACAATTGATTTATAAGTAGCTGTACTTTCAGTAGAATTCAATAGTATAGTTCTTTCAGCTAATACAATATTAAAGTTTCCACCTTTTTTATCAACCTTAACAATAAGGTCATCTAACGCTTCCTTTACACTCATAGTATTACTACCTCTTGTATAACTGATACTATCACTTGTAAAACTACCTACAGCATAGCTAATGCCACCCATTAAGATTACTCCTATTAGTAATCCAAAAACAAAGACAAATCTTTTCTTATCAAAAATTCTTGTTAATATTCTTTTCATTTAATCAACTCCTTTCTCACATTACTTTTTGCAAAAACAATAGTTTAACAACACTTATGTTGTTAAACTTATAATACAACATATCTGTTCAATAGTCAACACTTTAGTTGTAAAAAATGAGAGAATAAAAAAAGGTGATTAAATGTATTATAATGAAAAGATGGCATGGGAAAGAAATTGTAAAAATATAACACAAAAAGAAATGGCACAAAAATTAGGAATAAAACAACAACAATATGCAAGATATGAAAAAGGTATAAATATAATGCCAATTACATATTTACCAAAAATATGTGAAATATTAGAGGTTTCATCAGATTATATAATAGGTTTAACAACAAAAAAAGAACCATATCCAAAAAAATAGATAATTTTTAAAAATTACCTATTTTTTTAATTATAGTTTTATTGTTCAAAACTTATTATTTTTTTAAATATTATTATGCAAGTATCCATGCTCCTGAATTACCTACCTGATCATTACCTGTTCCTGTTGTAAGGACGGTAGATTTTAGAACTACAACGGGACGAAGCCCACGCGAGTAGCCGTCGCTGTCGTAGATGATGCCACCGCCAGTGATCACGTAATACAAGGAGTAGCTGCCGTTTGCAGTGGCCAGCCAATAATGTGCTCCGGTGGTTCGTAAATCACTAGATTGTGTAAGTGCGTTTGCTTCTGGTTGAGTCATAGCATGAGCGGAATCGGCATATTTATTCATATATTGCTGTGTTCGATTATTTAAAGCTTTTACACTAGCGTCACTATATCCAGATGCATGATAGTAACATTCGGGTTGGCCGGCATGGACTAGGTAGACTTGGTTATTTTCTTTTTTAAGCACACGCCAACCTTTTTTATTCGGAGTATAACCATTACATTTTACACTATTTCCACGATTACCTACTCCATTACCTCCAAATTTTCCCTGAGCTGTTGGTTCACTTGTTGCTCCACCCCAATCACCAGCATCATATGCTACGTAATCTCCTACGTTTGCCTTAGTTGCTAAATATTCACCTGCAATTACATTTACTGGAACTGTTACTTTTTTTCCCGTACTATCTGTTCCTATTATTTTTGTATGTCCTACAGATTTTCCTGTTACTGTCGTTCCACTTACACTTGCAATAGTAGAATTTTCACTTGTCCATGTTAATGTTGCACTTTTTAATGCTGTTAACTCTGACATTGTTCCTGTTGATCCCATTGCAGATACCATTTTATCTATTAATCCATTAACAATTGTTTTATACGTAGTTGCATCTACTGTTTTACCATTTACGATTGATTGCTCAGCTAATGTAATATTAAAGTTACCACTCTTTTGATCAACCTTAACAATTAAATCATCTAGTGCTTGTTTTACATTCATGGTTTTACCATCTTTTGTATAACTAACACTTTCACTTTGTAAGCTAGTTACTCCATATGTTATACCATTAGTTACCACTAATAGTATTAATATTATTAGTAGATAACCCCCCCCCAAGCCTTATTTTTTCTTTCATTTTTCTTATCTCCTTTTCTTTATTTTACACATCAATTATATAATATTTATATCATATTTTCAATATAAACATAAAAAAAGGATATAATTTATATACCTATTTTATCTCCCTCTAACCTTAACTTATCCGCTATCGTAACAATAAACTCACTATTAGTTGGTTTTGCTCTATCAATATCAATACTATGACCAAAAATCTCTTCCATTAAATCCCAATCACCACGGTTCCAACTTATCTCAATAGCATGCCTTATAGCTCTTTCAACCCTAGATGAGGTCGTATTATATATATCCGCTAAAGCGGGATATAAATCCTTAGTTATACTACCAACTACCCCATCCTTTTCATATATCATACTAATAGCTTCTCTAATATACTGATACCCTTTAACATGTGATGGTACACCTAACTCATGTAAAATATTACTTACCGTAATTTGAAAATTACTATGTTTTAAATTGATACTCTTTCCATCAGTTTCACCATAATTATAAGCCTCAATTATCCTTTTCTCTAAATCATCTAAATCAAAAGGTTTCAAAACGAAATAGCTGACACCTAACTGAGAAACCTCCCTTATAACCTTAGGATCATTATAACTAGTTGCAACAATAACCTTAGCCTCTATACCCTCTTCTTTCATCGTCTTTAAAACATATAACCCATCCTTTTTAGGCATAATCAAATCTAAAATAACGACGTCATAAAATTCCTTACCCTCTTTAATCATCCGATAACCCTCTAAGCCATCATACGCCTCTAAAGCAATACTAACATTTTCATTACCTTTAAAATATTCCTTTACCATGTCTACTAAGCTTTCATTATCATCGATTATTAATACTTTTACTTGTTTCATATTTCTTCCCTCATTTCATTTACAATTATATAGATTAATAGTGATACATTTTAGCGATTTTTGTCGAAACGCACAAAAAGAAGTCATCTTTTTAATAACTTCTTAAATTTTATAAAACATACTACCTAATTATCATTGTTCTTACCAATAATATCCTTTAACTTGTCGTACCATTTCTTATCACTACGACACTTAATTAAACACTCATTATAGACGTCTAAAATACTTAAAGCATAATGCTTAAGATCATGATTTTCAGCGGTTATTCTAGCATTTAAAGACATATTCTTTAATTTACCACTGTCTTTCATTATCTCCTTTACAATATTAACATACTCATCCTTAGTTTTAAACATACGACCATTAACATCATCGATGACAATTTCATTAAAAGCCTCATCATCATAACAAATAACCGGTTTAGAAGCGGCCATCGCTTCCACTAAAGTAAGACCTTGTGTTTCAGTCTTAGAAGCGGTTGCAAAAATATCCGCTACTTGATAATAATATGGAATAATATCCCAAGGAATAGAATTCGTAAAAATGATATTCTTAGTTAGACCTTTCTTAACACTTATATCGATAAAATGAGCATAATCAGGTCCACTACCTATAATAACTAACTTACAATTTTTATTAGCTTTAATCAAATCTAATTGAGCCTCAAGTAACAGCTCAATATTCTTTTCTTTCGCTAATCTACCAACATATAAAATAACAAAATCTTCCCTTTTAAGACCTAGATCCTTTTTAACTTTATTAACCTCTAAAATATCATTGTTTTCCTTATAAAACCTCTCAACCTCTAAACCAGTTGGAACAATATGAATGTTTTTATCTAACTTATACTTTTCCTTAAACAAATTATAAGTTTTCTTACTTGGAACAATCAACTCCTTAGCCGTTCTATCACAATAAAACTTAGTTAAATGTTCAACAACCAATTTGCTAGACTTATCAAAATGTCCATGCGTTATATAATGGGTATAATCTTCATACATAGTATGATAAGTATGAACAAGCGGTATATCGTACTGTTTAGCGATTATCCTAGCGAATGTACCAATACCAAATTCCGTATGGGAGTGAATGATATCCAAATTCCAATTCTTAATCTTGTTGATAGCCTTAATAGGATATATACCCGTTAGACGATAATCATAAATACCAATCGGTATACCAGGAATTCTAATAATCCGATCATTATCCTCTAACTTATAAGACATATTCTCTGGATTGACAGTTACAATAAAAACCTCATGTCCCTCATTTATTAAAGCCTTTTCTAAAGAAGCTATACTAGTTGAAACACCATTAATAAAAGGAGGATACGTATCTGTAAATATACCTATTCTCATATTTTTTTCTCCTTAATATTTAATACAATAGCACCTAAGATCATACCAAAATAATATGTTATAAATCGCCATAATAACATAATAGCATTTAAAAGTGGTCCTTTTATAAAACTACCATAAAACTTAATAAAACCATACTCTAATCCACCAGTTCCACCAGGTATCGGTACAAAAGAACCGATTAACATAACATACGCTGATGTTAATATAGCTTCTAAAATATTAATTGATTTACCCATACCTAGTAATAGAATAAATGGTACTAAATAAAGTAGAACTAATGATAAGAAATGATAGATGATCATAATGATAAAATCTTTTTTATTTTCTAATAATTTATTAGCCCCATTATAAAATTCATCTAAATACTTATTAAATTTATCTAAACTTTTTTCAGGATTTCTAATAATTTTTATCTTAATAAGAAATTTAGCGACTTTATTTAAAATAAAATTGTTAAATTTTTTAGCATAAGTAATTAAAAATAAACCTACAATAACTAAAATATTAATTATAAAACCAATAGTTACTAGATGATTTAAAATACTATCATTGTTAAAAAGATGAAAAAAGTAATTATAAATAACCGCTAATGTACCTAAAAAAACTAACGCTATTTGATAGATAATAAAATTTTGAATAACGATATTAGTAGCATCCATTATCTTTATTTCATGCTTTCTAAGAGAATAGATTTCATATGGTTGACCACCAGTTGCAAATGGTGTAATAGCGTTTAAAAAGTTTACCTCGATAACTAGTTTTAAAGCATTTTTAAAACTATAATTTTTATTATATTTTTTAGTTATGATTTTTAAAACGATACTCTTTAAAAACCAGCATCCAAACATTAAAATTATAGCAAGTAAAAAATATACTTTGTTGATATTTAAAATTTGACTTACAATACTATTAAAATTATCCTTTAATGAAAAGTATAAAACGATACCTGTAAATAAAATAAGAATTAAAAAATTACCTATTTTTTTTAAATTTTTACTCATCTTTATCACTTATAATTTCAATAGCTTTTAAAGTCTTACCTTCTAATAATGAAAGAGTCGCTCCCCCACCTGTTGATATATGATCGAATATTCTACTATAACCTAATTTATCAACAGCTGATACAGTATCACCACCACCGATGATTTTTAAAGCGGGTATATTTTTAAGTTCTTCACATAATAATTTTGTTCCATTACTAAAGCTATCGATTTCAAAATAACCTAATGGTCCATTCCATATGATAGTTTGACTATTTTTTAAATAGCTACTAAATAAAGCGACGGTCTTAGTTCCAATATCTAAACCGATTTCATCACTATCTATATCATCGATTAATTTTTCTTTATAATCTTTATCACTTATTTCTAATGATACGACACTATCGACTGGTAATATTATCTTATCAGGATAGTTTTTTAACATATTTTGACAAAATAAAATACTTTCATCATCAACTAATGATTTACCAACATTATAACCTTTAGCTTTTAAAAAAGTATAAGCCATACCACCACCGATTAAAATATTATCAGCTTTAGTTACTAAATTTTCGATAAGTTTTATTTTATCTACTACTTTAGCTCCTCCTAAGATGATAGTAATTGGTCTTTTACCATTATTGATAGCATTAGTAATAACATCGATTTCCTTAGCGACTAAATAACCTAAACCACTTGGTAAATTAGACGCTATACCTACATTTGAAGCATGAGTTCTATGACATGTACCAAAAGCGTCATTTATAAATAGATCACCTAAACTAGCCCAGTATTTAGCTAAGGTATCATCGTTATGACTCTCTTTATTATCATCTATATCTTCAAAACGAGTATTTTCCATTAATAAAACTTGACCATTTTTTAAATTGTTTATAGCTTCTTCTAAAATAGGACCTCTTGTTTCTTTTACAAATATTACCTTTTGATTTAATAGTTCACTAAGTCTAATACTTACTGGTTCTAAACTTTTACCTATCTTATCTTCTAAGGTTTTAACACGTCCTAAATGTGATAATAATATTACCTTAGCATTATGTTCTAAACAATAATTTATCGTTTTTAAACTAGCTTTTATTCTAGTATCATCTAATATAACACCATCTTTAATAGGTACATTATAATCAACTCTAATGATGACTTTTTTATTTTCTAAATTGTAATCTTCTACTGTTTTTTTCATATTTAACCTCTTTACTATTGACATAATTGATTATCGTTATATGTGTAATCATATTTGTTGTTGTCATTTAATTTAACAGTTACTGAACTATCAGTAAGTAATATTTCGGTCTTAGGATTGATTAATTTGCTACTTAAAAGATTTTTTAAAACAACATCTTTTAAATTAATACAAACTGGTTGATTTTGTGTATTTAAATCAGGGTATTTACTTTTATCACTAGTTATATAAGTATCAACTGCTAAATAGACAGTCGATGCAAAACTTTCGTAAGTTGCTTCATTTGTTCTTTTAATTTGATTATTTAATGAGGTTACCGCTAACATACTTATCGCTCCTAATAGAACAAGTGTCGCTAATAATTCAACCAATGTAAATCCTCTCTTCATAAAGTCCCTCCATTATTCATATATCCATTTTATTATTTTTTTTGATTTTTTTCAAGTTTTTAGCCTGTTAAATTGTTTTTATTTAAAATATATTTATAACCTCATCGTATGGATGAGGTTATTTATCATTAATTTTATATTTTATAGACTACTTAATCATTTAGTAAAAATATTAAATAATATAATAAATTAGGTGATTTATATGCCAAATAAATGGGGTTGTCATAAACATTTTATCTGGATTTTTGTTTTATGTGTCATTATTATCTATCAATTGTTTATTACCTTTATTATTTTAACAAGGTTCAATCTCTTTTTGTTGTTTTTATTTATTTTTTGTTTAGGATTTTTCCTTTTTAGGATAATATTGTGATATTAAACTTTCTGTTTTATATAGATTATCGATCTGTTTACTTATTTGTTTAGTTATATTGTATTCGGTAGTATCGAATTCGATTTTATCAGGTAAAGATATTAAGATAAACAATAATTTTTTTTCATCTTCTAATAGATGATAGCTGGCTTCGTACCTTTTTAAAATATATTCAAAATCGTAATCTAAACTATATTTTTTATATAATTTATATAGATCAAAGATCGGTATATCTACTTTAGCTTTATCCCAACTTATTAAGTATGATCTTTCGTTTTTTAAAAAGTGATTTAGATCTAAGTTGTTATGTAAGATAGCATAGCGCTGTTTTCTTTTATTTTTAACTAGGTTATACCAATTATCTATCTCGTGTTTACAAAAGTTTAAACTAGACAATATTTTAGATATATTACGGGCTAATAAGTATTCAGATGGACTCATATAAACTCTAGTTTCGATAATCGATATCGTATCTTCATAGTAGTTGTTTAAATAATCGATATTGTTATTAATATCTTCGTATATTTTTTTATATACCTCTTCATCGACTTCTTTAAAAAAAGTCGTTTTATTATGGAGTAGAGCTACTAAATCGATCATATCGGTTATCTTCTGTTCACTAGGCATATTTATTTCACTGATATATTCACTTATTTCATAGTCGTTTTCGATACCTAGTATTTTAGGATAATAATTGAAATTTCTCGAATTTAAGTAGTCATAAATATTGTTTTTTTGATGTTTTTTTAAAACGTAGTTGCCATCTCGCGTTCCAACGATGGTCACTTTGCCCATTTTATCATAACGTAGTGGTTTTAATTCGTATTTAGCGAGTAATTCTTTAATCTTCTGCATTGTTTTTAGGTACGACTATTTTATCGTTGATTTTTAATTCGGATAGATCGTTATAATCTTCTAATTCTTCTTTAGTAACACCGTACTTTTGCATAATTTTTTCTAAGGTATCACCCTCTCTTACGATATATACATGATAACTTTGATATGTTTCACTAGAACTATCTAAATTATCGAATAGTGAATTAAATATTCTATTATCACTTTTAGGTGGATTATCTTCTTCTTCGATGCATCTTTCTTTAACGGTTCTATCTTCAATAGTTTCTATATCATCAACAATATCTTCTTTTGTATCAATATCTAATGTTTCAATTTTCATAATATGTTCTTCCAACTCCTTTTCTTCTAATTTATCAATTAATACGTCGATATTAACTGATAAGGTATTATTATTGATAATTTCATAATAGAAATCATCGATATCGATTACTATTTTTGACACATCATAATGATCATCTATTTTTATTTCAAAAGGTAGTTCAAAATTAAAATCATCGACAGTAGTGCTAGTATCAGTTATTTTATATCTACCGCTTACTGTAAATGTACCATGAACTAAATAATCATCGTTAGTGATGGAATGTTCTAATGATATGCTTGTAATCTCTGATAAGTTAGTTTTAAAAACAATGTCCTTTTTAAATGGGATTATCTTTTGCATAATATTCTCCTCTCATAATAAACTATATGAAAAAAGGATAGATATATTCTATCCTAAACATTATATTTTGATATTTTTTTAAGTAATTGTTTATATTCTGATTTTGTTTCTTTTTCTAACTCATCATGTTCTAAAGTATCTAATTTATCTAACATAACTTTCTTTATTCTATTATATGCAATATCTTCTTTAAAGATAGATGGATAAAAGAATAACAACTTTCTAACACTTTTAATAAATAGTTCATCATCGATAAATTTTTGATAGTAATCATTTAAAAATTCTTCATCACTTACAGTAAAACTTTTTAAAATTTGACTTAATGTGTATTCGCTGTTCATTATTTCATTTTCGAGATCTAATATATCTTCAATATGATATTTAGCTCTTAAAAAATATAAAACATATTTTAAATAATTTTTTTGACTTTCTCTTGTTTTGATATTGCTTAAATAGAAATTATTATTATTACCCTTTTGAACGTTAATAGCGACTTTAATATCATTTAATTCTTTAGATAGTTGCTTTCTTTTATCTTCATCGTAATAATTTTTTAAATTGACGAAGATATGGTTAGTAATAGTTAATAAGTTAGCCATAACTCTTTCATCGAAACCATCTTCTGTTAATTCAATCGTATTTTTTAAACATGTAATAAAATCTTCACTCATGATAACTTTTTCATCTTGTTGTCTAAATAGTTCATTAAAATGATAATTAGTGGCCATTCCGATTATAAGATGACAATAGTATATGGTTTCAAAATCGTAGACATTATAATAACCATCTTGATTTTTTAATAACAATATATTTTTTTTACAATCTCTAATAATTTCTTCATCATCGGTCTTTTTAATTATTTTGTTTAATACTTTTTTAGTTGTTCTATTAAATGATGGTATCGTAAATAAGGCTGGGTAAATAGCTTTAAATTTTTTTAAACTCGCTAAGTAGTATTTATAATCGATTTCTTCATCTAATACACCATCTAGCAAATTACATAAAACAGGGTAATCATATAACATCGATTGGGTCATTTCTTCAAAATTAACACCTGATAATTTATGGATTTTACCTAATTCATCATATTTTAATCTATAGTTGATTAATAGGTAGTCATTGTTAAATTCATCGATATTATCTAATGTTTCATAAATTTTATTATATTCATCAATTAGATCCCAACGCTCATTATCGATCATTAAATATCCTTTATACCTTTTGATAATCTCTTTAAATTGTTCGATAATCTCTTTAGGGTAAATATTATGTTTACTTAATTTATCTGTCACTATCTCGGTTAAAAAATCAAGATAAATTTTATCGTAAATAAAATAGTAATTTTCTTTTATACCCTCAAATCTTTCATTATTAATCAATATATTGTCGATAAATTCTGAATATATACAAATTTTTTCTATATACGAATTTCTTCCACTCATTTTTTATACTCCTTTATAAACTCCCAAATTTTTTTATAATTTTCAACTTTTACAAATTCTATATCCTTTTTTATATCTTCTGGTAGTTCATCGATTTCATCTTTATTATCCATAGGTAAGATAACTGTTTTAATATTATTTAAGTAAGCTCCTATGATTTTTTCTTTTAAACCACCTATTTTTTGAACGTCGCCTTTTAAGGTAATTTCACCAGTAAAGGCTAATTGTGAATCGATTTTGGTATTGGTAAAAGCACTTACCATCGCGGTTAAAATAGCGATACCAGCACTTGGTCCCTCTTTTTTGGTTGAACCATCTGGTATATGAATATGAATATCGTTATTTAATAACATATTATAATCGATTTTAAAGTAATCAGCATTCGCTTTTATATAACTTAATGCTAAGGTAGCACTTTCTTTCATTACCTCGCCTAAACAACCCGTTAAAATTAAATTACCGTTTCCTTTAAAGTAGCTTACCTCGATAACGGTTGTATCACCACCAAGCATACTATATGATAGGGCATTGACAATACCGATTCTGCTAACTTTATTGTTTTGTTTTATTTTATATTTTTCGTGATTTAGATAGTATTCAACTTTTTTAGTATCGATTACATAACGATTGACGATAATTTTTGTCGTTACCATCTTTGTAACTATCTTACGAATAATGGTCGCGATTTGACGCTCTAATTCCCTGACACCAGCTTCTTTAGTATAAGATCTGATGATTTTTAAAATAGCATCATCTTTAAATTCGATACCTTTATAATTGATACCGTGTTCTTTACATATTTTAGGAATAAGGTGTGTTTTAGCGATATTTAGTTTTTCATATTCGGTATAACCGGATAATTCGATTACCTCTAGTCGATCTCTTAAGGCACTTGGTATATCTTCAAGTACATTAGCGGTAGTTATGAACATAATACTCGATAGATCAAACTCTTCTTCGATATAGTTATCACTGAAATAGCGATTTTGTTCAGGGTCTAATATTTCTAATAAGACGCTAGCGGGATCACCTTTATAATCGTGGTTCATTTTATCTATTTCGTCGATTAAAAAGACTGGATTAGCACTTTTCGCTTTTTTAAGTCCTTGAATTATTCGACCAGGACCAGCTCCGATATATGTTTTGCGGTGACCTATTATTTCAGCTTCATCATTTATACCTCCAACCGACATTTTGACAAATTGACGATTGATCGATGATGCTATCGACATAGCGAGTGAGGTTTTACCGACACCAGGTGGACCTACTAGACATATTATTGGCGATTTTAAGCTGTTTGTCATCTGTTTAACTGCTAAGTACTCGATGATACGGGTTTTAATTTTATCTAGTCCGTTATGGGTACTATTTAGTTTGTTTAAAACGTCATCTAAATCATCGTTATCGACTGTATAAGTTTTCCATGGTAATGATAGTAACCAATCGATATAGTTTCTAACGATATTAACCTCTGGTGAAGCTTGTGATAAACTTTCGTATCTTTTTAATTCGGTATTCAATGTTTCAATAATATTAGATGGAGCGTTTAAGTTATTTATTTTTTCTTTTAATTTTTCTATTTCGGCATCTTTAAGTGATACGTCACCAATTTCTTCTTTGATGAGTTTGATTTTCTCTCTAAGTAGGTATTCTTTTTGTGAATCATCTAAATTTTTTTGAACTTTGGAATCGATCTTTTTTTCTATTTTAAATAATTCTCTAGCGCGATAAATATCACTTAAAAGCATTTTTAATCTATTTTCAGGATCGATTTCTTTTTGATACTCTAGTTTTCTTTGGTTATCTAATTCTAGGAAACCCGCTACAACGTCGGTCATTTCTGATAGGTTTTTTTCATCTAATGAGGCTAAGATACTATTTGATACGTAAGGTATAACTTGGATATAGTTTTCAATTTCTTTATAGAGTTTATCGCAAAGATTTTTTTCTAATTCTACTTTATTATCGTCTATTTTTTGATTTATACATTCTAATAGTTCACTGTTTTGGCTATTACCCATATATTCAAAAATTTTAGAACGATATAGGCCATTTAAAATTATTCTTATTTTACCATTAGGTAGCTCAATTTTATGCTTTATTTGGGCTATAACACCTAAATATGGTAAATTATTACCTATTATTTCGTTTATAATTATCAATTTGTTATCGTGAAATAATTCGGATATATTAACGATATCTTTACTGATATCATCACTTAGCTCAATTCTAATTTCGTTATGTGGTAGGAGAATTATATCTTTTAGGATAAGCACTGGCAAGTCAATTTTCAATTTAATTCACCTCCTAAAGAAATTGTTATCTATTATAATCAAAAAATAAAAAAAAGTCTATATAAAATAGCTTTTTTTTGTATTTTTATTCAAGATTAGTGGTAGCTTTAGCATCTAAGTTTATATCAGCGATACGACCTAGTTTGTAAGCATAGAAACCAGCGGCAGCGATCATAGTGGCGTTATCGGTACAGTGACATAATTTAGGTATGGTTAAATTGATATTGTTTTCTTTACATAATTCTTCCATTTTACCTCTAAGTACTTTATTAGCTGATACCCCACCAGCGATAATTAGATTTTTGACGTTTTTTTCTTTTAGTAGTCTAATCGTTTTTTTAGTTAGAATTTCTACAACTCTATTTTGAAATGAAGCGGCTAAATCTTCTTTATTTATGCTTCTATTATGTAATTCTTCTTTATGTTTTAAGTTGATTACAGCACTTTTTAAGCCGCTGAAACTAAAATTATATGTATCATCATCTAGTGGTAGTGGTAAATTGTAAGTATCTTGTCCTCTTTTAGCGGCTGCATCGATTTCAGGACCACCTGGATAAGGAAAGCCTAGGACACGCGCTACTTTATCGTATGCTTCGCCTACGGCATCATCTAAGGTACCACCTAATTTTTCAAAAGAGTAATGGTCTTTCATGTATATTAAATCGGTATGTCCTCCACTTACAACTAAGGCAATTAGAGGGAATGTTAAAGGGTTTGATAGGTTATTGGCATAGATATGACCAGCTATATGGTGTACTGGTACTAGTGGTTTATTATATATGTAGCTTATCGTTTTAGCGGCTGTTAAACCGATTAATAATGATCCGATTAAACCTGGACCATAAGTTACGGCAACACAAGTTATATCATCCATAGTTAAATCGGTTTTTCTAAATAATTCATCTATGACAATCGATATATTTTCAACGTGCATCCTACTAGCGATTTCAGGAACGACACCGCCATAGCTGGCATGAGTATCCATTTGTGATAAAACGACCGTTGCTATTTCTTCTTGACCATTTTTAACAATAGAGACGCTAGTTTCATCGCAGCTGGATTCAACACCAAGTACATAAACGTCCATATTTCACCTTCTTTTTATCATCAGATAAGCATCTGAATCATCGTAATAATTTTCTCTTTTAGCTTCGATTTCAAAACCAAATTTTTTATATAATTGGATAGCGGCTTCATTTTTTATATCGACCTCTAAGGTAATGTTATCTAAATTTTTAGTATCTTCGATCATATAATTCATAAGTTCTTTAGCGATACCTTGTTTTTGATATTGTTTATCTACCGCTATATAGTTTAGTTCAGCTCGTTCGTATATGATACTATAACTGATAAATCCTAAGATTTTATCATGTTCAAAAACTATTATTTTAGAAAAAACATCGTTTTTTATTTCAGTATTAAAGTAACTTTTGAACATTTTATTGATAATTATTAAATCTTTTTCATCAGCGGTCCTAAGCATTTAATTTTTCTTCAGCCTCGGTTTTTTTTAGATAGTTAGGATTTAACATATGAGGATTTATATAATCATCTGCTTTATGCCTTGATATGACCGTTTTAATGTCCAAATTAGGCACGTTACAGCTAAGGTTAGCGAAAGTATCATATGAAACAATATTTATGTCTAAATCTTTATATTTAGTGTTAATAATGTTCATTAATTCATCTAGATAGATATATTGATCTTTTAGAATATTTTTACCATTTTTATCATAAAGACCTGCATATACGTAATTTCTTCTAGCATCGATTAGTGATAGGGTATATTCACTTTGACTACCTGATGCTAATAGTTCTAATTCAGAAACAGCTATAACTTTAATATTAAGTAGGTAAGCTGTTACTTTAGCGAACGTTAAACCTATTCTAATTCCTGTAAATGACCCAGGACCAGTAACAACGTATATTTCTTTTATATCTTTTATATCTATTTTAGTTTGCTTTAAAACAAAGTCAACTTTTGCTAATAAAGTATTAGATACCTTGTTATCAGTATTTTCTATTAGTTCATATAATTTTTCATCATCTTTATATAGAGAAACAATCAAATTGCAATTGCTTGTATCTAAAAAAAGTTGTATCATAAGACAGCCTCACATAGATCTTCATATTTAGAACCATGAGGTTCTAAAACAAGAATTCGTTTATTTTCACCAGCTATCTTAAATTTAATATCCAATCTTTCTTTAGGTAACACACTTTTAATAGTATCAGCCCATTCGATAACGACGACACCACCTTTGGTAAAATACTCTTCGATACCTATACCATCGGTATTACCATCTAATCGATATACATCCATATGGTATAGAGGTAGCTCACCATCGTATTCTTTAATTATAGAAAAGGTTGGTGATGTGATTGTATCTTTAATTCCTAATGCATCAGCGATACCTTTAGTAAACATTGTTTTACCACTACCTAATTCACCATTTAAACATATAACCATATTGGGAAACTTTTCTGATTCAAAGTTTTGGGCTAATTCGATTGTATCAAATTCATTTTTTGAAACAAATTTATATTCCATATTATCACCTAATATTATAATACACAAAATTAAAGTTTAATACAATAGCTTATGATATTTTAAAATTATTTTTTACAAAAATTTAGCATTTGATGAATTTATACCTAATATTAATTAATGTTAAAAAAAACTAAATTTTTATTATTTAGCGATTTTAGAGCAAAAAAAAATTGGCAACTACCTATTTTCGCTTACACTATCGTCGGCGTGAAAGAGCTTAACTTCTGTGTTCGGGATGGGAACAGGTGTATCCTCTTTGCTATCGATACCAATTTAGAGAAATAATTCTCTGAAAACTAAGATAATGTGTTCTAACCAAACTTGAAAAATATTAATAGGATTAAATCCTCGATCTATTAGTACTAGTCAGCTCAACATGTCACCATGCTTCCACCTCTAGCCTATCAACCAGATAGTCTTTCTGGGATCTTACTTTACAAGAAATGGGAAAACTCATCTTGGAGTTGGCTTCCCGCTTAGATGCTTTCAGCGGTTATCCATTCCGTACATAGCTACTCTGCGCTGCCACTGGCGTGACAACAGATACACCAGAGGTACGTCCAATCCGGTCCTCTCGTACTAGGATCAGCTCTCCTCAATTTTCCTACGCCCACGACGGATAGGGACCGAACTGT
>CANRCZ010000025.1 GCA_947629265.1 uncultured Bacilli bacterium
CTGTTGGATCTCTTAATGCCAATAAAATAATAAACCCAACAGCCATCATAATAGAACTATACATACTTGTAAAAAATAAATTTCCAACTATAAATAATAAAACTGAAATTACTAAACTAAAATAAATTATATATAAGGTCTTATTTTTAAATTTATCATATATTTTTCCAAATACTATATTTAAAATTAATCTAGATATTCGAGATAAAAATAAAATAATCGATAGTACTAAAGTAACCGTGTTAGCATTTAAGAAATCTTGCAATTCATATTGTATAAATAATTTATCATTTGTTTGACAAACAACAAGAGTTCCATATATTAAGCCATAAACAAGGATAGTCAAAATCATAATCTTATTAAAATTAAATTTATTCTTTTCCTTTAATTTTAATTTTCTATTATTTAGATCAACCTCATATATAAAATGGGCCATTATAAAATTATTTATACAAATTAATATACATATAAACATTGGTAAATAAGGATTAATATTAAATAAAAATCCCACTATTAAAGTTACAATCATCGTTGCAATTGAATATATTGTAGTTGCTTTAATTTGTATTTTTATAAAATCATTTTCTTTGTTTTGATATATTAAATTATTATTTAAAACAACTTGATCAACACATTTAAAAACAAAGCCAACCTCATAAAAAATTTCTGCTAAACAAAAAAATATTAAATTAGTAGAAACAGTAAATAATATGGCAGAAAACAATAATAATAAAGTTCCTAACCTGATTGAATATATATTTCCTATTTTATTTATAATTTTATGTGATAATAAATAAAAAACTAGGGCCACTAAAACTCCTATTGTTGTTATAAAATTAATTTCTGAAGAATTTAATCCTTTAACGCTTGTTAAAAATAATGTGTTAATCGCTATAAAAAATATTAAGTCAGATGAAAGTCCATAAAAAATTGGATAAATTTTATTACTAAGTTCAATACGTTTATCTTTTAAATCATTCATATAATATCCCTACTTACTATTAATTATTTTCAAATGTTTTTTTATAATTTATTGATAAAATAGGTAAATAATTTATCAGTATTTTTATCATTTAATAGTTCTGGATGCCACTGAACACCGATAAAAAATTTTTTACTTTTATCTTCAATCGCTTCAATTACTCCATCATCACTACGAGCAGATACATATAATTTAGTATTTGGAATACAAAATGAATGAAGAGAATTTACTTTTATATTTTCTTCACCTATTATTTCATAAAGTAATGAATTTTTATCAATAGATATATAATGCGAATAATCACTTTCCTTTCGATGATTGCAAACTGGTATAATATCATGATTATTAAAATTCCTACCTATAAGTTGCATTCCTAAACATATTCCCAACGTTGGCTTATCTATATCATATAGATATTTTACTATTTCATCATCTAATTCATGACTAACTTTTCCACCAGGTAATATAATACCATCACATTTGTCAATTAAAGTAGTATCAATTTTTTTATCATTTTTAAAATCAAATGGTATACACATAATGGAAACATTATATTTTTTTAGTTTTTCAATCAGATAACTCCTAACGCCATATACTATTTCACCATTTTTTTCTTCATAATCTCTTAAAATTATTCCTATTATTTTCATTATATCACCTAATCTTCTAGAATATTAATACTACTTGAAATTCGCTATTGCTTTCGATTATAACAAGATATACTTATTATATCATAAACTAAACTATTTTAAAACTCGAACTATAAAAGTCCGAGTTTGGTATCAATCTGGTGCTTGTGGAGAGAATCGAACTCTCACAACATAAGTTACACGATTTTGAGTCGTGCGCGTCTACCAATTCCGCCACACAAGCAAGTAAGACAATTATAACATAATTATCCCTCATTATCAATATCTTCTATATATTTTGATGCAAATAAATCCTCTTCCCCATCTTCTATCTCAATTTCCTCTAACTTTGGTAATTCATCAGTAGAAGATAATCCAAAATAATCTAAAAAAGCATCAGTTACACCATATAAATTAGGACGACCTGGTTCATCGGATCTACCTAATTCTTTAATCAAATCTAAAGACAATAATCGCCTAATCATATGACTACTATTAATACCCCTTATTTCATCAACTTTAACCCTCGTTATAGGTTGATTATACGCTATAATCGCTAAGGTTTCTAAAGCAGCTTGACTTAATATAGAGTCATCATCTAATACTAACTTTTCATAGTAATTATAATGTTCTTTTTTAGTCGCTAATTTAAGTTTATTACCAAGAACAACTAAATTAATACCTCTTTTATCGCTACTATATTCATCAGTCAGCTCATCAATCAAACGAGATAACTCGGTATCGTCAATTTCCATTATTTCTTTTATCTTATCTAAAGTTAATCCATCTTCACCCTTAATAAATAAAAGACCCTCGAGTACTGCACCTTTATTCATTTACTCACATCCCCTTAATGATAAATATATTTTATTAAAATTTTCATTTTGATCAATTACTAATTCTTGTTTTTTCGCTAAATCTAAAATAGATAAAAAAGTGACAACAATGTAATCTTTTTTAACAATATCAAACAGTTCTTCAAATTCTACTTTCTTTTTTTTAAGCAAAATCTTTTTAATTTCATGACTACGTTTTGATACCGAATATTCTCTTTTAGTTATCTTCGTATTTAAAGGTTTCTCTAGATCCTTACGCTTTAAAAAATTCGCGAAAGCTTCCATCAAAGTATCTAAATTAACATCCTTAAAATCTAAATTTTTATCACCATAATTACTTAAATTTTCACCAATTTTGGTTATGATCATCTTTCTTTCTTGTTCTAATTCTTTAAACTCAGGAATAATTTCCTTATATTTTTTATACTCTAATAACCTATTAATTAAATTCTCACGAGGATCGATCTCTTCTTCGATGGTATCTTCTCTCTTAGGTAACAAAATACTTGATTTCATTTCGATCAATTCAGCCGCCATAACTAAATATTCACTCGCTATATTCAAATTCATCTGTTCCATTGCCGTAATATAATCTAAATACTGTTTCGTAATTTTTTCAATACTTATATCGACAATATCGATATCATCGATCTTAATTAAATGTAACAATAAATCTAATGGACCATCAAAATTATCTATTACAACGTTGTACATATAAATCACTCTTTCTTTACAATTATAACATATTATTGATATAATTTAAAAGGTGATTTTGTGAAAAAGTTTAATATGCTTAATGAAGATTTTATATGTGAAAATTGCGGACAATTCGTTAGTAAATCTAAATATACCGCTAGGGATCATTGTCCATATTGTCTATATTCTAAACATGTAGATATCAATCCAGGTGATCGTTTAAATGATTGTAAAGGACTATTAGAACCGATTGGAATTGAAAAATTTAAAGATACTTATAAAATAATCTATCGTTGTCAAAAATGTCATCAAAATCACAAAAATATTATCCATGATGATGACAATATGGATTTAATTATTAAATTATCAGTAAACAACTAAAAACTTATCATTTTTTGATAAGTTTTATTTTGATAAACTATTTAGATATAGTGCTGTTCTAACCATTTGACTAGAATAGCCCATTTCATTATCGTACCAAGCTACGACCTTGACTAATTGTTTCCCATCGACCTCTAAAACGTCAGTAAGTTGTAAATCAACTAAAGCTCCTATTCTTTCACCGATAATATCACTAGAAACGATCGGATCATTAGTACATTTAATCGTATTATTTTGATTATTGATAAACATTTGATTAATTTCTTCTTTAGTTACATTTTTATTTAATTCAACCGTCAAATCAACAATTGAACCGGTCGTCGTTGGAACTCTTAAAGCACTACCACTAAGTCGACCTTGGAGTGATGGAATAACTAGTCCGATAGCTTTCGCTGCTCCGGTTGATGATGGAATTATGTTGCTAGCACCCGCTCTACCTCTTCTAGCTTTAATACCTTTTTTATGGGCTACGTCTAATATTGTCTGATCGTTAGTATAAGCATGAACAGTCGTCATATATCCTCTATTAATTCCATAATTATCGTTTAATAATTTACATACAGGGGCTAGACAGTTAGTCGTACAAGATGCAGCACTGATAACCTCTTCTGTACCATCTAATATATCGTGATTGACATTATAGACGATCGTCTTTAAATCACCTTTAGCAGGAGCTGATATAATAACATGTTTACTACCAGCTAAAATATGCTTTCTAGCGTCTTCTAAATTAGTAAATAGACCAGTACATTCAAATACTTGATCGACACCTAATTCTCTCCATGGTAATAAACTAGGATCTTTTTCAGAATAAACCCTTATTTTTTTACCATTAACGACGATACTATCATCGGTATAAGAAACGTTTTCTTTATAAGTACGATGTGAGGTATCGTATTTTAGAAGATAGGCTAATTGTTCACTATCGGTTAAATCGTTGATAGCGACAATATCGATATCATCTCTTTCGTTCATTATTCTAAAAACTAATCTTCCAATTCGTCCAAATCCATTTATTGCTACTTTCATGTTATCACCTTTCTATTTATAAAATAAGCTTCGACCTATAAACTCTCTTAGTACTGAATCAACAGGAACGTCTTCACTAGGAATAGGTAAGAAATTACGTAGTAGATTAATAAGTCTAAGTATTTCAGGATAATTTTCATCAGTCTCAGGTACGTTAAATAATAATGGTTCCGCATATGTTTTTAAAATACCTAATTCGTATATTAAGGCTGAATTGACAATATAATCGGCACTATCTTGATAAGGGAAAATATATTTTTCTTCACCCTCTCGTATCTTCTTCCATGATTTTAAAGTTTCAGCGGCATTAGTACCACGATATTGATTATCTCTTACTATTCTTCTTAATTTTCTAGTATCACTCGTATGAATACGGTTGTGATTATCGATATTAAGTTGGGTAAGTGGTGAAATATAGATTTTATATTTGTTGCTTCTATCAATAGACATTGTTAAATCATCGTTAAGGCAATGTAAACCCTCGATAATTAGGACGTCCTCTTTTTCTAATTTTAAGTAATTACCGTTATACTGTCTTTTACCTAAAACGAAATTATAAGTTGGTACCTCTATTTTTTCACCATCTAATAATTTAGTTAAATGTTTATTGAAAAGTGTTACATCGACCGTCTTTAATGACTCAGTATCTAAACTACCATCTGGTAATACTGGTGTTTTATCTCTATCTAAGAAATAATCATCTAAAGATATTTGTTTAGGATTTAATCCTTTGCTTCTTAAGTAAACGGCTAATTTCTTGGCTGTTGTCGTCTTACCAGATGATGATGGACCAGCGATTAAAACTATCTTGATATTGCGGTTATTGTGGATATCTTCAGATATTTTTACTAATTGATTATTGTAATATACCTCAGATAAACTTATAAGTTCAGGGTATTTACCTTGGGATACGATATTATTTAGATCAGCGGCATTGTTGATATTAATAGTATGTCCCCAATTATTGTAATCTAAAAATTTATCGAATAACATTTCATGATGAACATAATCTAATGTACATTCAGGATTATAACAACTTGGATAACTTACGACGAAACCATTATCTTTAATATAGGTCAATTTAAAATCGTCGATCTGTTTGGTTGAATATGCTAATTTACCGTAGAAATAATCGTATATATCGTCAATTCTATATAAGTTTATATAGGTGTTGCTGATATATTTTAATACGTTTACTTTATCGTATTGTTTTCTTTTTTCAAAATATTTTAAAGCATCAAAACGCGATACACTTATCTTATTGATAATGAAATCACTTTCGACGATACGATGTAATTCATCTTCGACCTTTTGAAGCTTTTTCTTATCTAATGAAGCTCCTACTAATTCACAGTAAAAACCTTTATCGATCGAATACTCGATCATTACCTCGGTACTTTCACCGAATACTTTTTTAATCGCTACAACCAACATAAACTGTAGGGTTCTACCATAGACGCTATTACCTATACCACTGCTTCTATCGTAGAAATCAACTTTGTAGTTTCTAGTTAAGTTTTCGTTAAGTTCCGCTAAATCATTATCTACTTTACCGATTAAAATTGGATAATTAAAATATTTTTTAAAGTATTCACTTACCTCTAATAGTGTTACTCCACTATCGAATTCTAATGTTTCTAAATCTCGAAAATTTATTTTTATTCTTTTAGCCATTTTATCCCTCTATTCTCTTGTCTAATTATATCATAATATTGGTAAAAAAAATATATTATTTTTTCAGTTTGACAAATTACAACAAAAAAATTTTATTGTTCATGTTAAACTTGGTGTGAAAATTAAATTTTATTCATTATAAATATATTACTTAAATAAAATTTAATGTTTAAAGAGAGGATGATCTTATGAATATTGTTCCAACCATTGTTGAAAGAAACAATGCTAGTGAAAGAGTTTATGATATTTATTCTAGGTTATTAAAGGATCGTATCATCATATTAAGTGGTGAAATAAACGACGATAGCGCTAATACGATCGTGGGTGAATTACTATATTTAGATTCCTTAAACAACGATGATATCAGTATCTACATTAATTCACCTGGTGGTTCGGTAACCGCTGGTATGGCTATATATGACACGATCAATTTCATTAAATCTGATGTATCGACGATATGTATCGGTATGGCTGCTAGTATGGCCGCTTTTCTTTTATCGAGTGGTACTAAAGGTAAAAGATATAGTCTACCTAATAGTGAGATTATGATCCATCAACCATTAGGAGGGGCTGAGGGACAGGCTACGGAAATTAAAATAGCGGCTGAAAGGATTTTAAAACTTAAGGATAAACTTAATCGGATTTTATCTTTAAATACGGGTAAAACGGTTAAGGTTATTGCAAGGGATACGGAACGAGATAATTTTATGGATGCTCATGAAGCTTTAAATTATGGACTTATAGATAAAATAATATAGGTCTTTTTTGATAAAAAAAGAACTTATGATTTCATAAATTCTTCGTATTTTGGAAGAACGTCTTCCGGTTTACCTTGCATTTTAATTTTACCATCATGTAACCATATAACTTGATCACATAACTCTTTAATCGTTCCTAAACTATGAGAAACGATAACGACGGTTCTATTTTCATCACTGATTAATTCTTTCATTTTGTTGTAACTTTTTTCTTTAAAGTGAGCATCTCCAACGCTTAAAACCTCATCGATTAAAGTAATATCGGTCTCTAAAATAGCGGTTATCGCGAACGCTAATTTAGAGTACATACCTGATGAATAAGTTTTAACTGGTTTATTGATAAAATCACCTATTTCAGCGAAATCGATTATCTCTTTTTCTTTTTCTTTTATTTCTTCTTCGCTAAAACCAAGTAACATACCTGATAGATAAATATTTTCTTTACCAGTTAGTTTTTTATTAAAACCAACACCGATTGATAGTAAAGATATCGTATTGTTATGTAAGTTTATCTTACCTTTATCGGGTGAAAATATTCCAGCAATCGCTCTTAACATTGTTGATTTACCACTACCATTTTTACCGATTATACCTAAAATTTTACCTTTTTCAACCTCAAAACTTACACCTTTTAAAGCATGGAATAGTTCTACTTTACTATGAAGATTTTTCCAAGAAGCTCTAATGGATGTTTTTTTTAATCCTCGATATGTTATATGTAGATCTTTAACGGTTATGGCTATATTTTTATCTGTCATTATATCACCTTCGCATAACTATTTTCATTTTTATGAATTACATTTATTCCTATTATACATAATAATAGACCGAATAGTCCCCATATTAGTAATCCTTGAACACTTAGAAAATTACCGTATATTGTTACTTTTCTAAGTTCGTTCATACAAAAGGCAATAGGATTAGCTCTAAGGAGTATAAAACTTAATTTTGGATAGGTCTTTAATCTTTTAGTTATGTTATAAAAGACACCTGATAGATAGAAGACCATACGCATACCGATCGTCGTTAGGTTTGATAAATCGTTTAGGGTAACACCAAAGTGCATAAGTAGTAATCCAATTCCGAAACATATTAAGTATAAAACGATAAATACTGGTATTATCAATATAAAGTGCCATGTAAATGGTACTCCTTGAAAGAACATAAGAATGAACGCTATTATCAATGAAATAAACATTTTAAATAAGTATGTAAATGATTTTGATAGTAATAAAATATATTTTGGTATGTATATTTTAGTAACTACGTCACGGTTATTGACAATCAATTTAACACTACCTGTTATCATACGGTTAAAGAAATCCCAAGCTGTTAAACCGATAAAAACAAAGGATGCAAAGTATTTTTCTTGGTTTCCAAATATAACACCGAATACAAAGGTATATATAAGCATAAAGCATAATGGTTCGATAATCCACCAAAGCCAATTCAAATAGGAATCGGCTACCTCACTTTTTAATTCGGCTTTAGCTGAGTAAATAGCGTATTTAAAATATTTTTTGATATTATTTATAAACCTTTTCATTTTAACCTCCGATTAACATACATTTTATCATAAATACGTATCTTAATCAACTTTACATTTATTAATTTTTTTTTTATAATCTTATTGGTGATATGATGGTTTTAAAGTATAGGGATAAAACTATAAATATTAAATATTGTAATCATTTCTTTAGTAGGTTCAAAGGAATGATGTTTTTAAAGCAAAAAAGTAATATTGGGTATTTATTTAATAAATGTAATAGTATTCATACTTTCTTTTGTTTTCAGAAGCTTGATATTTATATGTTAGATAAGGATTTTAATATTTTATATGTTTATAAAAATATTAAACCTTTTAGGGTTATTTTGCCTAAAAGGAATGTATATTATACTTTAGAATTTAGTAGTGGTGTTTATAATTTTGATGAATTGAAATTTAATATTGAATAAATAATTATACTTTAATAAAAAAATTGAATATAAAATGTATTGCATTCTATACCAATTTATGATATATTTCCATTGTTGCTTGATCTCATGTCTATATGGCATGAGTTTTTTATTATTTTATATTTTTATTTAGAAAAACGTAATATTAAAATATCTATTGTTGAGGTATTAATTGCCATGCTTTATCATTGCCTACTTTATCTGGTCCTTGACCTGTAGTTAAGATACCAGATTTTAGAACTACGACTGGACGGAAACCGAATTTATTGTTAATACCTAAATGGCTGTAAAGGCTACCATCAGCGATAACGCCATTCAAGTAAACACCGTCAAAGTCGTTGTCATAACCAGCCACCCAGTACTGTGATCCGGTTGTTCGTAATGTATTATCAGTAGCAAGTGTATTACCAGTAATTGCTCTTGCTTCATTATAATTTAAAGCATGTGCTGATGATGCATATTTACTATCTACATATGTATTTTGTGCTCTTTCGTTTAATTTAGTTACACTATCACTTGGAGTAGTTCCATGATAGTAACATTCAGATTGGCCAGCGTGGATTATGGTTACTGTTTTAGTAGCTTTATCTACAGTAAGCACGCGCCATCCCTTTAATGTTGTTTTATCACTTTCACGATAACACCACTCTACACTTGAGTTTTTACTTGTATTAATACTATATCCTCCAAATTCACCGTGTTTTGTTGGCTTATCTATAGTCTTATCCCATGTTCCCGCGTCATACGCCACGTAATCTCCAACTTTTACTTTATCAGCTAAATAATGTACTGTCTTTTCATAATCAGTTACTTTTTTCTCTAAATCATCAACTTTAGATGACTTACCTATTAAATCATCTAATGCTTGTTTAACTGTTTTAGTTTCACCATCTCTAATATAACTTACACTTTCACTAGATAGTTGATTAGCTCCATAACTTACACCACCGATTAAGATTACACCTATTAATAGTCCTATTATTAATTGTTTCCCTTTTAATATATTTTTTAGTCTTTTCATATATCCTCCTATATTCCAAAAAAAGTATAGCATATTCATTTATTGTAGTCAATATATGTATTCGTATTTTTGAATATATAAATAATATTATAAAAATATTACAATATATGAGAAAGGTGTGATTAAATGAATAAATTTAAGCCCGGTAAAAAAGCCCAAAATAATGAAAAAGTTGTTGTATCAATAAGAATAGATAACGAAACATTAAATAAAATAGATAATTTAGCGAATAAAGTTGATATCAGTAGAAACGAACTTATTAATCAATGTATCAAATTTTCTTTTGACCATCTTGAATTTGATGAAAATAAAAAGGATATGAGTTAATTCATGTCCTTTTCTAAAACAAAATATTTACAATCATAAGCACATTCATTTTTAATGTAATCATCTTTATTTTTAAAGTCATTGATTTTATTAAAATGGGGATTATTCTCTTTATTAAAACCTTTTAATCTAAGTTTATTATAAGCATAATCACCTACTATATAATCATAATTATCAAAATAATCAGTAAATTTGTTTTCTATATCTTCATATTTAAAAGCTTCTTTATAATTTTCAATTAATTTATAATTGTTGTTATTAAATTTATAAATCATATTATCACCTACTTAATTATACTACAAATTATCTTAAAAATAAATCTTTAGCTTTTCTTTAAACCATTTAGATCATAATACATTTCAGGAACTGTTCCCTGAATTAATTTTAAGGCTACTGGTATATTAGTTTCAGCATAAGCTTTTTTCTTGGAAAATGGTAATAAAACTTGCATATTGACTTGAACTTTTAAGGTAACTTTTAATAGAGCATTGTTAATACCATAATTAGTTATCGAGGTATCAATATCAGATACTACGTCGCCGATTAAACTCATTTTAACAGGTATTTTAGGTCCTAAATTAGATAATAAACTATTTTTAAAAACGACGCCACTTGGTATTTCATAAATAACACCATTTTTTAATGATTCGATATCGTAATCACTAAAGATACTATCGGATACTCCTAAATTATCGATATCACCATCTTCGATTTTTTGAAGATAATCTTGAACATAATTAGTAACCATATTTAATAATTTATTAATAGTAATCGAATTAAAATCGATACTAGTAATATTACCATTACTATCCTTTTCACTTAAAAATAGATCATCTTTATCCATTTTAGAAAAAACCTCATTATTGACAGCTTGAGTAATCATTAAAGTCGCTAAGTTGATAGCTTTACTTTCAGCATAGTTCATTAAAATAGGTGTAATTTTTTTATTGATATAGCTGAATAGAAAAAAACACGATATGATAATACCTACAACCGCTAAAACGACAATATTTTTTTTCTCAATTTTAAATTTTAATCTCTTTTTTCTATATCTATACCTCATAATATATTTTATGTTTTTGATGGTCTTTTTTGAATAAATATGAAAAATAGGACAATAATATTAATGGTGATGCTATGATTTTATCTGATATTATGTCTAAAAATATAATTGTTAGCAACATAAAAAATAGTATTTATGATATTGCTAAAATGATGTTAGAAAACGATATTGGTTTTGTACCGATCGTCGATGGTAATAAAGTTGTTGGGGTTATAACGGATAGGGATATTGTAACTAAAGCTATTAGTAATGTCGCTAATACGAGTAAGGATATTAAAAATTATATTACAAAAAAAATTATCTATTTAGATAAGAGTAATTCTATTGATATGTGTTTAAAGTTGATGAGTAAGGAAAAAGTTAAACGGATTATTATAACGGATAATAATAAAATGATCGGTATTATATCTTTATCGGATATTCTTAATAGTAGATATAATGAAACGTTATTTTTAAAGACTTTACGTTCTATATATCCTATAAATAGAAATAGTGATTATTATAAAACGGAAATAGATGAATTTTATTTATAAAAAAAACTATATTAAATAGTATTTTCATAGATTTGATATTGCCATTTATTATTGTTTTTTGTTATTAAAACATAAAAATCATCATCTAAAATATCTTTTTTGGTAACGGGGTTTTGACCTCTATCGATATAGTTTTTATTAACTAAATCACCATATGTTAGTTTAATTATTCCATAATCGGTAGTACCATTTTCTAATTCTTGTAAGGTTACTACTTTGTCGTTTGTTGTTGTAGGTAGTAATTCTTCGTTGTCACTACCCCATAATTTAGCGGCTAAAACGATATCGTTTTTTTCATGTTCTAATAGTTTATTTCGATATTTAGTTATCTGTTTATTAACAGCTGGAAATGAAATTGCTAGTAATAGACCTAAGATAACTAAAACTGCTAATACCTCTGTTAATGTAAAACCCTTTTTCATATTACACCTCATATTTAATATAACACAATATTTCGATCTTAACAATATTTGAGGTTCGGTTTTTTACGAAAAAATTAATCAATTTTTATGAATATTAGGACATTAATTGTTTTACTCAGCTATTTTTAACTCCCGGAATGAATAGTTATAACGGTCACTATTTCCATATCGTATTAGTTTAAAATTATGACTTTCATATATATCGTTTAATTTTTGATTTGATTTTAAACAGTATAATCTTAAAAATTTTTTTCCATCTCTTTTGGCTAACTCTTTACACTTATCAAATATAACTTGTCCTAAATTTTTATATCCCACTTTTGTAACAACTTTACATATATAATATGCAGGTATGGTATCATCATTCCAGTATTTACTATTAATTGATAATTCAAATCCTGCAACTAATATATTTTTGTGTTTGATAATGTAAAAATTTTTATTTTCGATTGTATCAACAAACTCTTCCTTTGGATGATCTTGTAAGTATCTATTCCATTGTTCTATATTATTATCTTTAAACCATTTTGTTCTATCGGAATATAGTGCTAATATAGAATCTAAATCTTCCATTGTAGCTAATTCAATTTTGTAACTCATTTCATACCTCCATATATAGATTATACAGTATATGTGCCATTTTAATCAATTTTTTCCTTTATTTTTTAAAGAATTTCATAAGAAAAGTTATCCACACATTTTTTTGTAGATAACTTGTTATTTTTCAATATATTCCTATTGATTTAAGTTGAATGGAAATAGTAACATTTTTTTACACGAAACTCAAATAACAATATTTAGTTAATTTTTAATGGTATTTTTAATTCTTCTAATGACTTTTTTTTCGATTCTTGATATGTATGATTGGCTGATACCTAACATATTAGCGACCTCTTTTTGGGTCATTTCTTTATGACCGAATAGTCCATATCTTAAGACCATTATTTTTTTATCTCTTTCGTCTAATTTTGATATTTCGTCCATTAGGATATTTTTTTCTTGTTCGTTTTCGATTTCTTTGGTTACGATATCGGCATCAGTACCTAGGATATCTTCTAAATGTAGTTCGTTACCCTCGGAGTCGAAGCTTAGGCTATCTTCAAAGCTTACCTCGGTTTTTCTTTTTTTATTTTTTCTTAAGTACATAAGTATTTCGTTATCGATACACCTTGATGCATAGGTTGCTAGTTTGATATTTTTATCTAGTTTATAGGTGTTTACGCCTTTGATTAGACCAACGGTTCCAATACTTACTAGATCTTCTAGGTCTATTTTGGTGTTTTCATATTTTTTAGCGAGAAAGACAACTAATCTTAGGTTATGTTCGATTAATTTGCTTTTAGCGTCTCTATCACCATCCATACTTTTTAAAACGTATTCGGTTTCTTTTTCTTTTGATAGTGGTTCTGGTAGTTTATCAGCACTACCTATAAAATACATGCTATCTTCATGAAATATTTTTTGTAAAAACAGTTTTATTTTTTCTAACATTTTAACCCTCCATTAATTTATAGTTTAAAATACAATCTACACCTTCTAATGATACGTCACTTATTCCTACTAATAAATCTTTTTTTATTCCTACTCCTTTAATATCGATTTTGTCTACTTTTATACATTTGAGTAGACTTTTTTTATTGATGGTATTAACTGGTACTAACAGGTAGTTTTGACTATCGATTATTTTTTTGTTTACGATGATAATTGGTTTATGAAAGTAAGGATCGATCAATTTATTACCGGTATCGACGAAGCCGTTTAGTTTGTATTTTTTTTTATTGATATAAAGATCTACTTTATAGTAATTAGCGTAGTTATTTTTTAATTCTTTAGCTTGTCTTATATAAATATATATGATGATTGGTGAAAATATGATTAGAAAGATAAAATTGATGGATAATCCATTATGATAAAATATTAATCCTTCTTGTTTATATGAAAATTGAACGTTTAAAAAATAGAGAAATCCTCCTAATATCATACTTGAGGTATATAGATATAGTAGGTTTTTTAAGGTATAATAGATATTTTTAAATTTAAAGGTTGTTAAGACCATTAAGATACTGATGATTATTTTTATGATGAATAATGTTAGTGTTGTTATTTTCATAAATAATGTAAAGATACTTATAGCGCCTACGAAAGCTCCTAGTAGTAATCTTCTAATTTTTATGTTTCTTTTTAGGATTATCGATACGGTAAATAGTAGTAATAAATCAAAGAAAAAGTTTAAAAAAAAGACTAAATCAACGTATATTTTCATATTTTTCACCCGTTTTATTATATAAAAAAAGACATTAGTATAATGTCGTTATTTGTTTAATATATTTAATTTTATTAATTTGGTAATACTAAAGTCCAAGCTGATTGTCCAAATTCATCAGTTCCTTTACCTGTGGTTTTAATGTTAGCTTTTAGAACAATGACTGGGCGAAAGCCATACGGGTGACCGTTGTCGGCGAAGATTTCACCCTCAGTGCTGCCCACACCATACAAATTAGTACTGCCGTTCGCGGTGGCCAAACAATATGTCGCACCAGTTTTTCGTAATGTATTATCTTGTGCAATAACATCTACCTCATTTTTAGTAATTGCGTGGGCGGACTCGGCATATTCATTCATATATTCTTTTGCTTTTTCGTTTAATTTATTTATACTATCACTTGGATCATATCCATGATAGTAACATTCTGGTTGACCAGCATGTACGATTGTTACATCATGAGTGGTTTTATTTACGGTAAGTACACGCCAACCATTTAAATTAGTCTTATAGTTACCACCACTTACACATGTTTCTATGCTTTTTCCTTTACTAGTTCCTGATGTATATCCACCAAATGTTCCTTGAGTTGTTGGTAAACCTGAACTACTTGTCCATTTTCCTACATCATATATAACGTAATCTCCAACTTGTACTTGATCTGCTAAATAAATAGTTAATTTTTTATAGTCAGATACTCTTTCCTCTAACTCATCAACTTTAGATGACTTAGTTATCAACTCATCTAATGCTTTCTTGACTGTTATAGTTTCACCATTTTTTGTGTAGCTCACACCATCGCTAGTTAATTGACTAGCTCCATATGTTATACCATTAGTTACCACTAATAGTACAATTATTATTAGTAGATAACCCCCCCCCGTACACTATTTTTTCTTTCATTTTTTATCTTCCTCTCTTTTATTTTACATCTCAATTATACAATAATTTTTTATCTTATTCAATATAAATGTAATAGTAAAATTAAAGTGGACAGTTAGAGGGGTATGTAGACAAGGCTTTAATTTATCTATTCAATCATTTATT
>CANRCZ010000026.1 GCA_947629265.1 uncultured Bacilli bacterium
AACTCGCATTCTAATTATAATACATTTCTTCAAAAATTAAAAGACTATTTACAAATTTTACTTTGTCGACAGTCTGACTACCTATTAGGTAGTTCTATTTTTCTTTTAAAACATCAAGAGCTTTACGCATCTTCATATCGTATTTAACATTTTCAATATTGACATATTGTTGCATTATTTCTTGTTCTGACATATTATATTGTTTTGCTAATTCTTTAACATGTTCGTTAGCTTCTTTATCAGTTACCTCAATTTTTTCAACGTTCATTATCTCTTCAAGTAGTAATCTTTCTTTAACTCTCTTTTCAGCATCACCATGTAATTGGCTTTTTAAGCTCTCTTCATCTGAGTTAGTGAATTGATAGAACTGTTGCAAAGTTAAACCTTGCATTTTTAAATTTTCTTCATATTGATGTAACATCATATCGATCTCTTCATGGATCATCTCATGAGGTATTTCTACCTCCATGTTATCAGTAGCTTCTTTAAGTAATTCATCGACATATTTATTTTCGGCTTCGTACTCTTTTTTAGCTTTGATATTTTCTTTTAATTCTTTTTTAAGTGAAGCTTCGTCAGTTATGCCCTCCATACCTAGATCTTCATAGAATTCTTCGTTTAATTCTGGTAATTTAGTTTCTTTTACCTCATGTACTTTTATTTTAAAAGTAGCTTTAGCATTCTTTAGATCATCGACATGGTAATCACTTGGGAATGTTACCTCGATTTCTTTTTCGTCACCTTTTTTCATGCCGATTAATTGTTCTTCAAAACCTGGTATAAAAGTATTAGAACCGATCGTTAATGAATAGTTTTCACCTTTTCCACCCTCGAAAGCGACACCATCTTTAAAGCCTTCAAAATCGATAATAGCGGTATCACCATCTTTGATTTCGCCATCTTTAGTAACCATTTCAGCGTAGTGTTCACGCATATGATTTAAGTTTTGTTCAACCTCTTCATCAGTTACTTTAACGCTTTCTTTTTTAGCTTTTAATCCTTTGTATTTACCTAATTTTACCTCTGGTTTTAATACGAAATTAAAAGTAAATTCAACAAAATCATCAGTTACAGAACTTATATTTACACTTGGTGGTGCAACGATAACTAAGTCTTCGTTTTCTTTGATAGCTTGCTCGTATGCTTTTTCAATACATTTATTAGCGGCATCTAACCAAATGTTACCTTGACCATATGCTTTAATAACCATATTTTTAGGTGCTTTACCTTTTCTAAAGCCATCGATTTTAACTTTATCACTAGCTTCTTTTAAAGCTTTATCAGTTGCATCTTTCCATGTTTCGCCCTCTATTTTTACTTTATATTCTTTTTTATTTTTTGCCATAATATCCTCCTCGACATATATTAGTATATATTAATTTATCTTTTTTTTCAACCCTTTTTATTGTTTTAAACTAAACATTGTCCCCTCTTTAGTATCTTTTATTATAATACCTTTACTTGCTAATTCTTCTCTGATTAAATCAGCTTTAGCATAGTCTTTATTTTCTTTAGCGATCTTTCTTTCTTCGATTTTTTCTAAGGCATAATTTTTTAGTTGGTCATCGATTTCTACCTCTTTGATTAAATCTAATGACAACACTTTATCAAAATCTTTGATTAAAGATCTTTTAGTTTTACCTGATAGGTTATCATCTTTGATAACATCATATAGTACTGTCATCGCATTAGCGGTATTTAAGTCGTCCATTAAATACTGTTTAAAATTATCTTGATATGTTTTAATTTTATCGATTTCTTCTATTCCCTCATCAGGTATATTATTTATTCTATCTATCAATTTATCGTATTGTTTTTTAGTACTATCTAAGCTATCGAAAGCGAATAATAATTGACTACGATAGTGTGAGTTTAGACAAAATAGACGATATACTAAAGGATTATATCCTTTTTCGATTAAGTAATCTAAACTTAAGAAATCGCCTTTGCTTTTGCTCATCTTACCGAATTTATCGTTTAAGTGTTCGACATGGAACCACGTATTACACCATTTATGACCTAGATATGCTTCACTTTGTGCGATTTCGTTAGTGTGGTGGGGAAAGATATTATCGACACCACCACAGTGGATATCTAAGTATTCACCTAGGTATTTTAAACTTATACCGGAACATTCGATATGCCAACCTGGATATCCATAACCAAATGGTGAATTCCATTTTAGTTCTTGGTTACTAAATTTTGATTTAGTGAACCATAAAACGAAATCGTTTTGATTTTTTTTAAATTCATCTTTAGTTACACTATCTCTAACACCTACTAATAATTCGTTTGCATCATGATTAGTTAGTGTATAGTATTCATCTAATTTAGATGTATCAAAGTATATATTATCACCTGATTTATAAGCGTAACCTTTTTCTAATAATCTATTTATAATTTTGATATATTCATCGATATTATCGGTCGCTTTAGATACGATTTCTGGTTTTTTGATATTTAATTTTGCACAATCTTCAAAAAATTTATCGGTATAAAATTGAGCGATTTCTAAAACGGTTTTATGTTCTCTTTCAGCGCCTTTAACCATCTTATCGACTCCGGTATCACCATCGCTTGATAGGTGACCGACATCGGTTATATTCATGCATCTTTTGACGTTATAACCGATATAATTTAAAGTTTTTTCTAGTATATCTTCCATGATATAGCATCTTAGATTGCCGATATGAGCATAATGGTAGACGGTTGGTCCACATGTATACATGGTAAGTTCTTTATCATCATGAGTTTTTAATGGTTCGATAGTCCCTGTTTTTGTATTATATAAATTCATTTTTTTCACTTCCTATTTAATTATAGCATATCTTTATTTTTATTGATAGTTTATTTAACTACCTCATAATTTAATAATTTAATATCGCTTGTAATACTATCTTTTTTTATGTTGTTTGATAAGTTAGTTGATAGATATTTTTTGTTGTCATCTGGTAAGATAGTTACAATATTACCATCTACTACCTCATGCATTAAAATACTTGCTAACACATTAGCGCCACTAGATATACCGACACCTAGTCCTAGATCGTATGCTAATTTTTGACTCATCAAGATAGCATCGATATCGTCGATAATAATAACATCGTCGATTTCATCAACATTTAATAAATCAGGTATAAAATCATCGGCGATACCCTCGATTTGATGACTAGTTTTGATACCGTTTTTTAGTAAGGACATGGTTCTAGGTTCTAAAGCGTATATTTTCGTATTACTATTTTCTTTCTTTAATCTAGAAGCAATTCCCATTAAAGTACCACCAGTACCATATCCTGATATAAAACCATCGACATCTATTTTATCGATTATTTCTTGAACGGTTAAATAGTGAGCTTGTTTATTTAATTCGTTACTGAATTGATTTACTAAAAAAGTATTAGGTTGTTCAGCGAGTTTTTTAGCTTCTTCGATACACCGATTAAATCCTCCCTCTTCTTTGCTATAAGTTATTACTTTAGCACCATATAATCTCATCAAATCCAATCTTTCTTTGCTAGCTTCTTTCGGCATAAAGATCGTGACTGGATAGTTATAATAAGCTCCAATCGCTGATAAGGATATACCTGTATTACCGCTGGTAGCTTCGATAATCATCGTGTTATCTTTTAATTTGTTTGTCTTAATAGCATCTTTAATTATTTTATAGGCTATTCTATCTTTAATGCTTCCTGTTAAATTATAGTATTCTATTTTAGCATATATTTCTTTTATCTTACCTCTATATTCATATTTAATTTTAATAAGTGGTGTATTACCAATTAGTTCATCCATAAATTACCCCCTTAATACATTTTTATGTAGTATTATTAAATATAAATATAATATCTGCCCGTTTATTTTATAAATCTTTTTAATCCATTAAAAAATCATCCTAATCTTTTTTATAGAATGATTAATTTGTTAGTAATAATTATATTCTACGTCGCCATCTTCATAGAAGATAAAATTTTCGATACCAATTTTATCAAAAGTTTCTAATAGATTGTTAACTATGTTTTCTTTATTTTTATCTGTTTTTACATTTAAAGAACGATACTCTTTTAATTTATTATTAAATTCATCAAATATTTCTTTATTTTCATTTGTTTCATCGAAATAGGACTCTAACGCTAATGATCCTTTAAAAATGAATTTGTCGTAATTTTCCTTACTAACTATGTTCATGTTTAATCCTTTCTTTTGTTATATTATAAAATTTATTTTAAAAAAAAGCAATTCCAGATATTATAACATATTACTTTTCGATATTTTTTGTTATAATGGATAATAAGGAGCTGTAGGATATGAAAAAAAATACCAAAAAAAAGAAAAAGAATAAACATTTTCACTTATTAATTTTAATCATTATTATACTAGGTTCATTATTTCTTTATAAATATACTGAAAACCATTTAGCAGTTAAAAAACTCTTTAATAAAATCGAAAACTTAGAGGGATATATTACTAAATATACGATCTATGGAACCCATCTAAATATCGAGGGTAAAATAAATCTAACCGATATCGATAATATCGATCTTATACTATTTAAAAATAATAAAGAACAAACATTCAAATTAGACTATAAAGTTAAAGATAATACCACCTTTAAACTTAGTGATGATATCAACGATGGTATCGATTTAGAAAAGCTAAAAATAGGTGAATATATCGCCTTATTAAAAATAAATAATAAATACTATCCCCTTTATAATACGACCAATTATGAAAATACTGATTACTGTACCTTAACTAAAAATAATCATAATAACCAAATAGAAATCAGTTTTAAAAACAAATATGAAAAACAATACCTAAGTATCAATGTAAAAAACAGTACCCAAAAATGTTACGACATTACGATCGATGCTGGTCATGGTGGTATCGATACCGGAGCAAGCAATAATGATGACTTAGAATCAATTTACACCTTAGAATACGCTAAAGCATTAAAAAAAAGTCTAGAAGCTTTAAACCTCAACGTCATTATGACTAGAGATGATGATATATCTATCGATTCTTACGGCAATGATGGAAGAGCGGTTTTACCTAATAAATATAAAACTAAAATGACTATCTCATTACATTTAAATAGCAATGTCGTAAACAGTTTTAGCGGTTACGAAATATATAAAGCTAATAAGACTAACAATAATTTCGCTAGGGTATTAAAAACTAATATCGATAAATTAACTAATATGAAAGCTTCTAACAACCAACATATGAAAGTAGCGGATGGTATATATGTTAGAACCTATAAAGAAGATGAAATAAAAGATAGTATCAACGTAGCATTAAATAATAACTTTGCACCATACGCTATCGATAGTAATACTAATTACCTATACATGATAAGAGAAACCGGTGGTATCATGACTGGTGCTTATATCGATGGTCGTGATCAAAGATACGGTAAAAACCCTTATTTTAATAACAATATCGGTAATGAAACTTACCTAATTGAATTAGGATATATCATCAATAATAACGATTTAAGTATCATCAAAAACGATAAAGAAAAATATATCGAAGCTATCAAAAAAAGTATAAAAGAATATCTAAATATTTAAAAAAGCTTTATTTATAAGCTTTTTTAGTTTATAATTAATTACTGGAAAGAAGTGATTACATGGAATACATATTTGGTCATAAAAACCCAGATACTGATAGTGTTACGGCAGCGATTACCCTATCATATTTAAAAAATCAATTAGGTGGTAATACCATTCCTAAAGTACTTGGAAAAATAAATAAAGAAACAGAATTCGTATTAAATTACTTTAACACTAAAATACCAGGATACCTTAACGATGTTAAATTACAAATCAAAGATTTAAACTATCATAAAAATTTTTATATCAATAAATATAATTCGATATCTGAAACATATAACTATATGATGAACAATAACATTACCGGTATCCCTGTTGTCGATGATAACAATAAATTTGAGGGTTTAATTACCATCAAAAATATCTGCCACGAATTAATAAGTGGCGACTTTTCCTATTTAAAAACATCACTACATAATATCATCGATACCTTATGTGGTGAAATCGTCAACTATGTCGATGATGAAATCGAGGGTACTTTATTAACCGCTACATATCGTAGTACAACTTTCTTAGAAAACTTAACATTAGAACCTAATACTATTTTAATCGTCGGTGATAGACATAGTGTTATTGAATATGCTGTCAATTCCAAAATAAAACTATTGATCCTAATCGGTAATCAAAATATCAAACCAGAACACTTAGAGATCGCTAAAAAGAATAAAGTTAATATCATTAAAACACCATACGATAGTTTTCATACCTCTAAACTTATCGGTTTAAGTAACTATATCGGTAATTTAATCGGTAAGGGACGTGTTATTACCTTTAATGAAAATGACTACTATGAAGACTTTATTGTCAAAAGTAATAAACTAGGTCACAATAACTACCCTATTGTCGATAAACATAACGTTTGTCATGGATTACTTAGAATAACTGATATTAATAAACCTAATAAAAAAAGAGTAATTCTCGTCGATCATAATGAAGAAAATCAAAGTGTTTTAGGTTTAGAAGAAGCTGATATAAGAGAGATTATCGACCATCACAACCTTGGCAGTCTTACGACTAACCACCCTATTAATTTTAGAATTAGAACAGTTGGTAGTACAAACACTATCATATATAGCATGTATCTAGAAAACAAAGTTGAAATACCTCACGATATCGCTGGGTTAATGTTATCAGGTATTTTATCAGATACCTTAGCGTTAACTAGTCCAACAACTACCGAAGATGATAAAATAGCGGTTAAAAATTTGACGGATATTTTAAATATCGACTACAATAAATACGCTACAGAAATGTTTAAAGCTGGTACCTCTTTAGAGGGTAAAACAAAAGAACAAATTGTTACTGAAGACTTTAAAGTATACCCATTAGAAGATAGAAATATCGGTATATCACAAGTATTTACTTTAAATGTTGAAGAAATCCTTAAAGAAAAAGAAAAATATATAGATTTAATCGAACAATATCGTGATATCAAAAATTGTGACATTATCATATTATGTGTTACGGATATCATTAAAAATGGATCTTATTTCTTCTATACCGAAAGTGCTAAAAACGTATTAGAAAATGCCTTTAATATTGTCGATATATATCAAGGTTATTATATTGGTGGATGTGTTTCTAGAAAAAAACAGATCGTATCTGCTATTATGGACGTAATAAAATAGAGCCTAAGCTCTATTTTTTAGTAATTTTTAAATTGTTTTTTTAATTCTCTTTCGATATCTTTCTTTTTAATAGCTTCTCTTTTATCGTAGTTTTTCTTACCCTTCGCTAAACCTAACAACATTTTAGCTCTATTTTTAACAAAGTAAAGTTTGATAGGTACTAATGTAAAACCATCCATATTTATCTTATCTCTTAATTTAAAGATCTCTTTTTTATGGAGTAATAATTTTCTTGTTCTTAACTCATCATGATTAAAAATATTACCCTCTTTATATGGACTTATATGCATACCTAAGATAAAAACCTCGTTATTTTTAATAATGGCATAGCTGTCTTTTAAATTAGCATTACCAAGTTTGATCGATTTTATCTCTGTTCCTTTTAAGACGATACCTGCTTCATACGTATCGATGATATCATAATCGTATCTCGCTTTTCGGTTGTTAATTTCCATTTATATCCCTTTTTTTACAGTAAACTTTTCTATTTTCTTCTGTATCTAGAACAAAATCGACTTTTCTTTCTTCCTTACTAGCTCGAACACATATGACACTTAATTCATCACCTAGACGATATCCTCGTTTATTTTTCTTACCAACTAATGATATCGTACTTTCATCGTAAGTGTAGTAATCATCTTTTAAGTCTTCGGTTTTAATCAATCCCTCAACTAGATTAGGTAGTTCGATAAACATACCAAAACTTAATATACTACTGATGATACCACTGAATACCTCGCCGACATGATTAGCCATATACTCAGCTTTCTTCATATCATCGACATCACGTTCACAATTGACTGAATCTCTTTCTTTTTTAGATGAATGGGATGCGATAACTGGTAATTCGTGTTCTAGATAGTTGATCGTATCGTTATCTAGTTGGTGTTTAAATAAGTACATTCTAAGCAAACGATGAACGGTCGTATCAGGAAATCTTCTAATTGGTGAGGTAAAGTGAGTATATATTTTACTTGCTAAACCAAAGTGGCCGATATTATTAGTATCATAAACAGCTTTTTGCATGCTTCTTAATAGTAAACTTGATAGGATGTGATACTCTTTTTTATCTTTTAATTGTAATAAAATATTTTGCATTTCTTTTGGCGTCATATCTCTTACTTTACCATTAATAACATAACCTAAACTAGATACAAATGATAAAAATTTGGTTATTTTTTCTTCACTAGGTTCACCATGGACACGATAGATAAATGGTAATTCCATAAAGTATATACATGATGCTACTGTTTCATTAGCGGCAATCATGAAATCTTCGATCATTCTTTCACCAGAACCACGTTCTCTTAATTTGACGTCGATAGCGCGTCCCTCTTCATCGACGATTATTTTAGCCTCATCGATATCAAAATCGATATATCCTTTTCTTATCTTATTAGCTCTTAATATTTTCGCTAGAGCTTGCATTTCTTTTAAAAGAGTCGCATATGGTTCATACCCCTCAGGAATGATATTATCTTCGATAACACTATTAACGTCCGTATAATTCATCTGTTTTCTAGATCTGATAACTGATTCAAAAATATCGTAATCGACAATGTCACCCTTATTATTTATTTCCATCATACAAGATATCGCTAAACGGTCGACATTAGGATTTAGGGAACATATACCATTTGATAATTTATGAGGTAACATAGGAATAACACGGTCGGCTAAATAGACACTCGTTCCTCTTTCCATAGCTTCATCGTAAGTTTTCATTCCCGGTTTTACATAATAACTTACATCAGCGATATGAACACCTAATTTATAATTACCATTATCAAGTTGTTCTAAGGATATAGCATCATCGATATCTTTAGTATCCTTACCATCGATCGTAAAGATCGTCATATCTCTTAAATCTTTACGAGATGCTATCTCTTCACTAGAAACACTATCTGGTAGATTATTAACCTCGTTCATAACCTCATCACTAAAGGTATCGTTAATTCCATACTTATAAACGATAGATAAAATATCGACACCAGGATCGTTTTTATGACCGATGACTTTTACAACCTCACCTTTATAATTGTTATTTTTACCTTTTTCACATACTTTAATAAGAACCTTATGACCTGGCATAGCCCCATTTAATTTAGCATCATCGATAGTTACGTTGATATGAACTTTCTCTTCATCTAAGATAACGACATTTTGATTATCTCTTTTATCTAATTCACCGACCATTAAATCTAAATCTCTAGATACGATCTTGACAATTCTTCCCTCATGGGTTAAAGGATTAGTTATTTCGACAACGACCTTATCACCATGAATAGCATTATTCATATTACAAGCTGGAATAAAGATATCGTCATCACCCTCGATATCGACAAAACCATAACCTTTTTTAGTCGCTAACATTTTACCTAGTTTTAAATGGCTGTTATTAAATAACATGTAGTTATCTTTGTTAGTTCGATATATTTTTAATTCATCTTCCATTGCATTTAATTGTTTAAGCAAATCCTTTAATTCATCAACGCTCCTATACCCTAAAGCTTCTTCTAACTCGTGGACAGATAAAGCTTTTTTAGCATCTTTTAAAATTTCTAATATTTTATCTTCCATATTATCACCATCTTTATTATATATCATTTTGATATAAAAATATAGATTTAATTTGTTATTATGTCAAATTTTGTCTTACTATTTTATTCTTCCGATTTTAAATAAAATTTTATCGGGTTCAATTTTGTATACTGTATCACTGATATAACTATCGAAAATTAAATTATTGGTACTATTTTTTTTAACATATGTGCCCTTTTTAGTAGTAGTCAATAATCTACCATGCATATTTTCATCTATCAAAACAAATAGATGGTTCATCGATGTTGTTTTTTTATCTTTTTTAACAAAGACGATATCATCCTTATGATATGATGGACATATAAGTGATTTATCACTTATAAAGTTATTAATAATTCCTTGATGTTTTTCTTTAGTTACATCAAAATCTGTAAAGGCATCAACTAAATTTTTCATTTGACCTCCTAATCTATCTTAATTATTCGGAGTTTTCTACTGACGATATTACTTAATATAGATAAAATAATAACGTATATAACATTTAATATAATCGATGAAAGGATACTATTTAATAAAGAATCGAATTCAAAAGATAAATAACCTGTTATAACTAAAAGAAAATAGGTAGTAACTCGGTAAATAATAATGATCAATAATGTAAGAAAGATATTGTTAAAAAAATTACTTAAGATAAGCATACTTAACTTAGTTATAATGTATGCGATAAAAAGATAAATAAAAGCGTTTAAAAATAAGGTATCAGTATAGGCTATATCGATAATTAATCCGATGATAAAAGAGATGATAAAGTATAGTTTCCTATTATTATAAAAATATGGAAAAATGATAATTAGTGATATCAAACTAAAACAGTTATTAAATAAATTGGTATCAAAAGCTACAAAATTAGTTATGAAACCCTCTAAAAAGATCGATAAAATACTTATAGGTATTATAAAAATCATTTGATAGCTTCTTTCTTTAAGATCGTAACATAACCAAATCCTGAAAAGCTTTCCATACTTTTTACATAAACAGTTCTTGATAAATCAAAATTATCTTTGCTCGTATTTACGACTTTACCAACTAAGATACCACTAGGAAAAGAATTACCTAAACCAGTTGTAGTTACTAAACTGTCCTTTTTAATTTCTGTATTTTCACTTATACCCTCTACTTTAAAATAGCCTTGTTTTTCATCATAACCTACTAATAAACCATAGACATAATGATCATCTTCGAGATTAATTTTAACGGATATTTTATCATTGGTATCCTGACTAGTTATCAATTTAACGGTACTATTAAAATTACTAGTACTTTCTATCTTACCGATAAGTCCTCTATTAGTTATAACAGCCATACCCTCTTTAATACCATTTTTACTACCTTTATCGATAATTAAACTATCCATAAAGTATCCAACGTTACGACTGATGACGGTAGCATTCAAATATGAATTTTCTGATAAGGTACTATTCAAATCAACCAATTCTTTTAATTCTTTGATTTCTTTATTAGCTTCCTCATATTTAGCTTGCATCAAGTCAACTTTGCTAGCTTTTTCTTTTAAGGCTGAAAGTTCTTTATCGGACATTTTATTAGATATAAAATCGATTGGGGCTTTCGCTATTCTAACTAATGATAAGGATGTATCTTTGATAACCATTTCAAAATATGATAGTTTACGATCTTCCTTGTTTAAAATAAAGGCTATTCCTAAAATAAATAGTACTATAACGACAAAAATAATAATTATCTGTTTATAATCCACTTGCTTTTTTCTATACATATCATTCACCTTAATTTTTATTATAATACATTATTTTAATTTTATCTACAAAATGTTGCTGTTTTCAAAAAAACTATAGTACTTATCTTTACCTATGATAATATGATCATCGACTTTGATACCTAAAACATTTCCTATATCGATAAGTTCTTTGGTCATATTTATGTCCATTTGACTTGGTTGGACTTCTCCGGTTGGGTGATTATGAATACATATGATTGAGGTAGCTCCAACTAGATAAGCTTCTTTAAATATCTCGCGTGGATGGATAAGACTATAGTTTAAGGTTCCAATAAATAATAGTTTACTTTCTAGTACTTTTTTATTACTACTTAAATACATACAGTAAAAGTATTCTTGTGATTTATCTTTTAAGGTATTTTGGTAGTATTTAAAAACTAAATCAGCATTGTTTACTTTCATACCGTATATGTTATTTATACTATCTACTCTTTTAGATAGTTCGATAGCTGCTATAATACTAGAAGCTTTGGTTTTACCAATTCCATCAATGTTGATAAGTTGGTTAAAGTTGATCGTCTTTAAACCTTGAATACCGTTTATTTCACTTAATATTCTTTCTGCTAGCTCTTTTGAAGAAAATTTTTTACTACCGGTTTTTAAGAGAATGGCTAATAGTTCTTCGTTAGTTAAGGTATCGACACCGTTATTGATAAGTCTTTCGATTGGTCGATCGTTAATGGGTATATCTTTTATTTTAACCATTTACGACATTTTCCTTGTACTTATCGATAATCTGTTCATTTATAAGTTTAATAGTATCTTTATCTTCGGTTTCATTTAATAATAGATCGTATTTTTCTAAGGTACTTATAAATTTTTCGTTTGATATAATTTTTTCTTTCATGGTTATATCGTAACCTTTTTCTTGGTAGTATTTTTTTAATTTTTCGTAATTTTCTTTATTACTGGTTAAGCCAATATAAGCATAGTAAACATTATCGCTATTTTCCATAATGTATTTGGTCTCTTTGATATTAGCTTTTTCCATTTCTTCTTTTGACATGTAACTACCTATTTGTAAAAAATAGATATTGCTAGTATTATAAGCTTTTAAGGTATCGTATTGTTTAAACATAAAATTACTCATCATAAAACCTACAATGATACATGATGTAATTGATAGAATGTTTTTTATATTCATTTTCATCACCAAATAAATTATAAACTTTTAAAAGGGAGGATTTTGTCAAAAAAAAGCATACACTTTTTTTATGTATACTTTTAATTTTATTTTAAGGGATAATTTTTTAGTATGATTTAGCGAAATATACCTCGTATTTTGCGTCTTTTTGACAGTATATACACTTACCTTGGCTATCACCTTTTATGCATCTAGTGGTTGCTGATGTTTCTTCTTTGATCTTGTTTTCACAGTTTTCATCACCACACCAATCAGCTAAAATGAAGCCACCTTTATCTGTTAAAACATTTTTAAATTCATCGTAGTTAGATACTTTTCTAATGTTGTCGTTTAAATGTTTTAGAGCTTTATCGTACATTTCATTATGGATTACCTCTAAGGTGTTATTTATATCATCAACGATATTAGTGATACTAGCTGTTATTTTTTCACCAGTATTTCTTTTAGCGATAATGCACTGATTATTTTCGATATCTTTTGGTCCGATTTCAATTCTAACAGGGATACCACGCATTTCAGCTTCACTAAATTTCCAACCTGGGCGATTATCGCTACTATCGACAGTTACTCTGATACCTTGTTTTTTTAAGGTTGCTTCTAGTTCGTAAGCTTTATCTAATACGCCCTCTTCTTCTTGTTTGATTGGAATGATAACTACTTGGGTAGGCGCTACATAAGGTGGTAAGACTAAACCATTATCGTCACCGTGAACCATGATGATAGCTCCAATCGTCCTAGTTGATAAGCCCCAAGAGGTTTGATATACGTATTTTTGTTGATTGTTTTTATCTAGATAACGCATATTGAAAGCTTTCGCAAATCCATCACCGAAATAATGTGAGGTACCTGATTGTAGTACTTTACCATCGTGCATTAAAGCTTCGATAGTATATGTTTCTAGTGCACCAGCGAATTTTTCTTTTTCGGTTTTGCGACCTGTAACCATAGGGATCGCTAATAGGTCTTTAGCCATATCTTTATATATTTTTAACATGGTTAAAGTTTCTTCTCTAGCCTCTTCTTCGGTAGCATGAATGGTATGTCCCTCTTGCCATAAAAATTCAGAACCTCTTAAAAAAGGTCTAGTCGTTTTTTCCCATCTTACGACACTGCACCATTGGTTATATTTTTTTGGTAGATCGCGATATGATTTGACTATTTTAGCGAAATGTTCACAAAATAGTGTTTCACTAGTAGGTCTAATGATTAAATTTTCTTCTAGTTCTTCACTACCGCCTTTAGTTACGATCGCACATTCTGGAGCGAACCCCTCGACATGTTCTTTTTCTTTTTGTAGCAAACTTTCAGGTATAAGAACTGGCATATACACGTTATCGTGACCTGTTCGTTTAAATTCTTTATCTAAGTAATTTTTTATATTTTCCCAAATGGCATATCCGTATGGTCGATATATTATAAAACCTTTTATGCTGGAATAATCCATCAATTCGGCTTTTAGACATATATCGGTATACCACTGTGCAAAATCTTCATCTCTTTTACATATAGCTTCGTTTTTCATAATTAACTAACATTCCTTTCTATCGTCCTTTCAGTCCTATGAAAGGCACAAATCGAGTTGAAAAAATTG
>CANRCZ010000027.1 GCA_947629265.1 uncultured Bacilli bacterium
ATAGAATAGTGATAGATGAAAACAGAGTAATAACAATAAAGTATAAATATGGAGTTATACAAGATAATACTTTTAAATATCAAAATTTAAATGTTGTGCGTAATCCATATGGTAGAAAAGGGAAGAATCAATATAATAAATAAGATTTAAACTAGTTTATTAAGCATATTTCTTATAATTTTAATCAATGATTAGCAGTTGCGGTTGACATGTGCTAACATGCATGATATATTGTAAATAGTAAAAGTTCAACAGATGTTGTAGCTGTAGGTTAAATTAATATATAAATATAAGTAAAAGAACTTACAGTTAACAAATCTGTAAGTTCTTTTACTAAATGTGTAATTGCGAGTTACAACATTCAAGAAAAAACAAGCAAAGAACAATGAAATGACTTGATTGAATCAATGCTCTATTATAGAATAGCATAATTTTATATGAAAAATCAAGACCATTGTTCTCAAAGAAAGGAGAATTAAAATGGCAAAGAAACAAACTAGTAAAAGAGCAGCATCTGCTGCTTCAGATGTTTTAAGAGATAAAAGAACATCAAAAAAAAGTAAAACTGCTGCTGGAAGTGCTTTATCACAAAGAGAAAAAAGTAAAAAAAGAAAAAAGTAAAATAAACAAAAAAGTAATACAATTTAAATATTATGATTGTTGTACTCCTTTTACAATGATATAGAAAGGAGAATGTGAAATGGATTTATTAACTCAAGTTATAATTGCACTCATAACTACTACTTTAGGATCAGTTTTAGCTTATTTAAAAGCAGTTAAAGAATCTAATATAAAGATAGAATCAATTAGAATTAATGCTAATAATGAAATACAAAAAATAAGGGAAGAATCGGAAAAAGAGCTAAATAAAATAAAAACAGAAAGTGAAGAGAAAATAAAAGCAAAATTAGTAGAAGCTGAATTAGAATCCAAAAAGCAAGAGGAGGAAATAAAGTATGAAGCAATGAAACCATTCTTTCAAGAAATATTGAAAGATCCTAAGAAAGCAAAAAATACTATAAATGAATTACAAAAATTGCAAGAAATGTTTCCAAATATAAATAATAATTAGAATATACAAATGCAGTAATCAATGGGAGAGCTAATCTTGTGGTGGTGATGGTGCTGAGGTAATCTATGCATTACGCAATAATGGTGAATTAGCAAATTCCGTTTTAAGTGAATTAGAAAAAGCTGGTCAAAATCCTAGGAAGGCATACCAACGAAGACTACCTAGTGATCCATCAAAAGATTACTATTTCATGCACCGTAATACAGGCGTAACAGAACCGATAATTGTCGAATATGGTTTCTTAGATAGCAAAGGCGATGACGTCAATTTACTAAAAAATAATTGGCGACAATTAACCGAAGCCGTGGTTAAAGCTGTAGCGAATTACATAAATGTAAACTATGATCAAGATGTATCAGGTTACTATACCGTTAAAAGTGGCGATACCCTATACTCTATCGCAAAAAAATATAATACAACTGTCGACGAACTAAAGCGATTAAATAACTTAACAACTAATACCTTAACATTAGGTCAACAATTAAAAGTGCCAGAGCAAGAAACACCAGACGAAATTGAAGGAATATATATAGTAAAAGATGGTGACACTTTGTATTCGATCGCCAATAAATATAATCTTACTGTCGATGAAATAAAACAATTAAATAACCTAACATCCGACATACTAACCATCGGTCAACAATTAATCATTAAAGATCAAGAACAAGATATAACACCAACTGGCCTATACGTCGTTAAAAGCGGTGACACCCTATACTCTATCGCTAAAAAATATAATACAACTGTCGACGAATTAAAAAGATTGAACAATCTGACAACCAATATGCTTAGTATCGGCGATAAGATTAAAATACCAGAAAATAAAGTAGATAGTCTAGAGCCAAACGATTACATATTATATACCGTAAAAAAAGGTGATAACCTATATTCCATCGCTAATAGATATGGTACATCAGTTATGGATATAATGAATATAAATAATCTAAATAGCAACTTATTAACCATCGGTCAACAGCTGAAAATACCGACAAATAGTAATAACCAGACAACCTATACTGTCAAAAGTGGCGACACCTTATACTCTATCGCTAATAAATTAGGAGTAACCGTAAACGAGTTAAAACAATTAAACAATCTAACAACTGATCTATTAAGTATCGGTCAAGTTTTAAAAATCAGATAATTATTAATCAACCAATCAAAACAAACCAATATGAACCTTATACATATAAGTGTAATATTTAATTCATTAAAAGGATTGACTATTACACTATTTTTATGTGCCATTCAATTAAGTAACTAATCACACCATAAAACCTTACCGTAAATCAGTGAATAAATAAAGAAAATAGATTATTATGTCAATAATAACTCATATAAGATACAAAAAGGGTATTATTTCGTCCAAAAATCAATTTTATGGTAAAAATTGGTAAATAAAAACAGTATAAATATGTACAAAAAAAGCTTTACTTTTGGCTGAATTTGATATATATTATATGTGAGACAAAGAAGAACATTTTTACTTTTGTCAAATATAATAATATAAGGAGGAGTATTCATGAAAAAAATTATAGTTAAATCAGTTCTTCCATTTGTTGTAACTACAAGTGTTGTAACTGGAATAGCTGTTGCATCGAATGCAATCAACAACAAAATTTATTCTAGTGAAATAAGTAGTAGGAAGACATTAAATTATGCTACAAAAGAAAGTAAAGATGAAGAAAATAAAGCAATTCAAGCATCTGTTGAAAAAGATGAATCTGTTGTTAAGGTAAAACAAGAGGTAAACGAAGCAACTGAAAAATTAGAAGAAGCTACTAAAGAAGCTAAAAAAGCTGAAGAAGCTAAAGAGGTAGCTGTTAAAGATGTAGAAAATGCTAAAGAAGCTGTTAAACAAGCTACTGAAGCTGTCAAAGCAGCTGAAGATGAATTAAAAGCAGCAACTAACGAAGAAGAAAAAGCTGAGGCTGAAGCTAAAATTAAAGCTTTAAAAGAAGCTGAAAAGAAAGCTGAAGAAGCTAAAAAAGAAGCAGAAGCAAAAGCAGAAAAGGCTGCTGCTGAAGCTATAAAAGCTGCAAAAGCAAAACAAGAGGCAGAAGCAGAAAAGGCTAGAAAAGAAGCTGAAGCTGAAAAAGTAAGAAAAGAAGCAGAGGCCAAAGCAAGAGCAGAGGCAGAAGCTAAAGCTAAAGAATTAGCAAAAGCAGAATCTGAAGCTAAGGCAAAAGCTGCAGAATTATCAGCAAAGAAAGTTTCTGAACCAGCTAAAACTACTACATCAAATCAAACTACTACATCTACAAGTACAAGCACATCAACTAAAACAACTACGTCAAATTCGTCAAGCAAAACCACTACATCAAGTAAAACAACAACTAGTAATCAAACAAATAAAGCTACTGAAAATAAATCAGAAGAACAATCAAGTGGTAGAACTCTTACTGATGAACAAATTCAAAGAATGTTAGAAGCAGCTAAAAAAGGTGAAGAAAAAGACAAAGAAGCTTATAAAGAAGCTTATAAAGAAAAATATGGTAAAGAACCAGAAGAAAAAGAAAGCACTTTAGAATTCCATTTCTATAGTACATTGAAGACTATAACAGTTCGTCGTACAAGTGAATATGACAATTTAGCTATATGTGGTAAAGATGGTTCAGGTTGTGTATGGCTTATAGATTTTTCATGCGATATGAATAAATGCGTTGGTTTCAATGAACCAGGATCTGGTCTTCTAAAAGGTGATGTACGTATCGGTAGAAGAGGAGATATTTCATCATATACAATGACAGCTCCAGATGCAAAACCAGGATACAAATTTAAACAATGGGAAATAATTTCTGCTAGAAAAAATCAAACTAATGGTGTACTTATTGGTAAATATATAGCAATTTATGAAAAAATCTAACAAATAAATTAAAAATATAAAAAATTTCTTATTGTAAAAATTAAGAAATTTTTTATGTTAATTTATATAAAATTATCCTTAAAATTACCAAATATTAATTAAGACAACATATAATAAAAAAGAATTGATAATATATCAATTCAATCTATCAAAAGGCACAAAGCCTTAACATCCATGGCAGGGGTAGCAGGAGTTGAACCCACATTAACGGTTTTGGAGACCGTCGCTCTACCATTAAACTATACCCCTATATTTCACCACATGTTTAAACTAAACACTACAATTATAACATATATGTTAAATTAAAACAATATTTTAATTTACATTTTATTAAAATTTGATCTAATAAGATAGAAAAAAAGGTGGTATATTTGGAATATTCAATTCAAGACTATTTAAAATATTATAAAGACTACGATTTTAACGAAGAACCATTCAACGATGTTGATAACGTTCTACTATCATTAATATCATATGTTAATCTATCTAAAATATTTAAAAATAAAACCCATGTTACTATCAAAGAAGCATCCGATTTATTTTGGAGTTCCACAACTGAAAAAGAGGTAAACGAAGAAATAAGAGCGGTTAGAAAAGCTTCATACCTAATTAGAGAGATGGCTAAAACTAAACGCTTTAAAAACCTAAAACTATATAACTATCAATATATAGTAGACTCAGAAACTCAGTTTGGAGCTGTGACGATCGATCTATTAAACAACATGATATACGTATCGTACCGTGGAACCGATAATTACGTGGTTGGATGGAAAGAAGACTTTCAAATGTCTTATATCTTCCCCGTTAAAGCCCAAAGATTAGCGATCAAATACATGAATAGTACCTTCAAATTTCGTAACCATAAAATCATAGTAGGTGGCCATTCTAAAGGTGGTAATCTAGCACTAGTCGCTTCCATGTACTGTAAACACTATATAAAAAAAAGAATTACCAAAGTATACAGTAACGATGGTCTAGGCCTAAGACAAAAAGAATTTAACTCATCCGAATATAAAAAAATCATTCCAAAATTTAAACATATCATTCCTAGAAATAGCTTAGTCGGTATATTATTAAACCACGACGATAAATATTATATAACAGATAGTAGCGCTAGAGGATTACTCCAACATGATGCAACAACATGGCGTTGTTATGGATCTCACTTTATAAAAGCTGATTTAACCAAAGCTACTAAAAAAAGAGAAACATCACTATATAAATGGCTAGATAACTACGATGATGTTCATAAAGAAAAAATTGTCGAATCATTCTTTAGTATCTTCGCTATCAACAATATAACCGATTTAAAAGAGCTAAAGATCAGCAATTTCTTACAAATAATTAAAAGTATATCCAACCTAAGAAACGTCGATGCTCAAACTAGAAAAATAATAATCGATACCATCAAAGATCTATATTCCCAATTTCGTAATAGCAAAAGTGAACAATAAAAAACCAATATCCAAAAATTAGATAAAAATAGTTTACAAATTTTATCAAACTTAATATAAATCGATATTGATTTTTTTTGCTATTAATGGTAAATTTATAGTATAGGAGATTAGAACAATATGAATAAAAGTAAATTGATAATTATAATTGCTAGTATTGCTTGTATAATAATGTTAGTATCAGCTACCGTAGTCCTTGGAAAAGGAACACTTTACGGTCGATATAAATGTCCAGATAGTACATATAAATTAGAAAATAAACGGTGTAAAAAAGTAGACATAGTAGCATCCAATAAAAAGCTAGTTTGTCCAGATAAATACGAAGCTAAAGGCGATGTCTGTGTATGGGTAGATTCAGTAGCGTCAAAAGTATCATATTCATGTGATAAGGGTTATACCCTAGATAAAGAAGCTTTAACTTGTAATAAAAAGACAGTAATTAAAAGAACATACGTGTATAAATGTACATCTGGCAAAACAAAAGATCCAAGTGACGATACAAAATGTTTAAGATATACAACTCCAAAAACTAAGCAAGAGGGTTCACAAATAGTTAAATATTGTGAAAAAGGAAAATTATCAGGTGATAATTGTGTTGAAAGTGTCAAAGCTAGTAAGACACTTGGTTGTCCAGATAATTACGAAAAAACATCTAACCAAACTTGTACTAAGACCCAATCAAATCCCGCTAAAATTAATAGATCGTGTGATAAAGGTTACACTTTAGATGGTATAAAATGTGTAAAAACAACTACTCAAGCTGGAAAATATGAAGAGTCTTGTAATATTGGCTACGAGTTAAAAGATTCTAAATGCTACAAAAATATCGACATTGTAGCTACAAAAGATAGTATCTTTTAAGACGAACTAAATCCCCAAATAAATAATCCAAAAAATAAAAGTTTACTAATAAAAGTAAGCTTTTTTCATACTATTTAACAACAACCCTATAATTATTAAATAATTTATTAATATCCCTTTTAGTTTTAATTTTAGGTAGATCATCATCTATTTCAATTAAATCGATATTTTCTAACCCGTAATATCGTTTTAAATCAGTTACCATTTTAGTATATACTTTAATAGCTTCCTTAAAATGACGATTTTTAATTTTAAAATACACAGGTACAATATAGTTTAATAGTAAATTCAATGATACCTCTTTATTATTTTTATCACAATATAAACTTTCAGCGATCATTGGACCGATCGTATTATATTCAGCTAGTAATTTATAATATCTCTTATCCTTTAACATAACATTATCCCTAAAGCCTCTTAGAATCTCTAAATAATTACAATCATCACTATAATTTAGACAACTACATATAGCCGTCGTTAAATAACAAGTATTATCAGGTTGTACTTTAGAATAATCCTTTCTAATACTAGGATCAGTCGACGTATATCTTCTTTCAAGTTCGCTCCTCGATACATTATTTTCAATAAAATCACGGCATACACAAGAATAAGGACTATAGTATTTTCTCCTTAATTCACATTTAGCATCACTATGATATCTATCTTTATAATTCATACTAATACAATCCATACAAAACGGCATTATATCACCTCGTTTAAATATTATATTTCTAAAATAATATTTGTCAAGCTTATTAAACAAAACTAACACAAAAAAACGACTGTAAATTACTTTACAGTATTAAATTATATGTCGGTATAATTAACTAATTTTTCTTATTTACTCGTTCATAAGGGATATTTATATCCGTAACACCTAAAATATAATCGATAGGAACCTCATATAATTTAGATAGTTCTATCAATATATTAGTCGGTATATCATTTTTACCAATTTCATATTGATTATATCCCGTCTGCGACATATGTAAATATTCAGCGACCTCTCTTTGAGTCATTTTTTTATTTTCTCTTAAACTGCGTAATCTTCGATACATTGTATCACCTAAGAACATTTTATAATAAGTTAAATTATGCTATTGACTTTTAACGTATAATAAGTTAAAATGAGCATGGATAATTTTATTTGTATACTAGTAATATGGACTAAAAATAGTTTAATATACTTATTACTGTATAATCTTATCGAAACAGTGTTTTGGTATAATTCAATCAATTTGTATAGTTATCCACAACTAACTAGCGACTGTTAACTCCTTAACAGTATTACCTACGAAACTTTTGCTAGTTAGTTTTTTTGTTTGGTATGTAAGTTGCTATTTAAAATACTAGGTGGTATAATTTAACTATGAAAAAAAGAGATTACATTAATTTAGCAGTTTTAATAGGATTATTCTTATTAATCGTGTTAGTTCTAACTAATAATGATTATTTATATGGTTCTGAAACCGATTGGCTAAGTCAACATGTTAGATTAGCGGAATATTTTAGAACCTTATTTTATGATACCCACCAATTAATACCTAATTATGCTCTAAATTTAGGTGGCGGTGTCAATATATTTAACCTATCGTATTACGGGCTATTAAATCCTATTATTGTGATATCTTATTTGATGCCTCACGTTAGTATGTTAACTTATATTCAATTATCGAGTATTATAATCGTCATATTGAGTATTATTTTGTTTTACATCTGGTCTAAAAGACATTTAACAGTTAATATGTCCTTTTTAACAACCTTGATTTTTTTATGTGCAACCCCAATTATTTTCCATAGTCATCGCCATATCATGTTTATAAACTATATGCCTTTTTTAATCATGGCGTTCATGGGTGTTGAAAGGTATTTTAATAAACATAAAAGTGATTTATTAATTTTAAGCGTTTTTTTAATCATTATGACCAGCTATTACTATAGTGTTGGCAGTATTTTATGTATAACTATTTATGCTATCTATTATTACTTAAAAAATTATGATTTCAGTTTAAAAAACTTTATTAAAGATGGATTTAAGTATGCCTTAAGAATACTACTTAGTATCAGTATGGCCAGTGTTATTTTATTACCGACGATATATGTCATATTAAATGGTAGGATCGATACTAATGTAAATGTCACATTACTTAGTAGTTTAATACCGACTTTTAACCTCGATTTAGTACTATATAGCAGCTATTCAATGGGCTTTACTAGTATTTTAGTTGTGGCGATCATCGTAAATTTATTAAGTAAGGATAAAAGTGAAAAATTTTTAGGTGTCACCTTTTTATCATTTATCGTATTTCCAGTTATAACTTATATCCTTAATGGTGGTATGTATATAAATGGTAAGGTTTTAATTCCGTTTATTCCCCTAGGAGCTTATTTTATAGCTTTAGGCTTGATGAATTTATTTTCAGATAAGGTAAATAGAAAATATATCTTTATTGCTTATTTGATAGTAGGTTTTTTAGCTGTTATATTTAGTGTTATTACCAAAAAATTATTTTTAATTGATTATCTTTTAATGTTAATCGGTATTCTATTTATTAAAAGAAAGTACATTATATCGATACTTATTGTAGTAGTTTCTATATTTTCAACATTTATTGTTAATATCCAAGATGTACTAGTTAAAAAGGATAGTTTATCTAATGAAGAATTTAAAAAAAGTGTTTATGATAGTATTCCTTATGATGGTTATAGAGTTACTAGTAGTTTAGATAATTTAAAGACGATCAATCAAGTTTATAATGCTAAGGAGTATCGTTTATCGAATTATTCATCAACTTTAAATAAGTATTATTGGAATTTTTATTTTAAGATATTTGAAAATGAAAATCCGCATCGTAATTTTTTAATGATCGGGCGTAATAAAAATATATTATTTAATATGTTGATGGGTAGCAAGTACATGGTTGGTAAGAAACCTAGTATGATTGGTTATGAAAAGGTAAAAAAAGGTTTATTTAAAAATGATCATGTTTTACCTATCGGTTTTGCAACTGATAATATAATGAGTTTAAATGATTTTGATAAATTAACATATCCTGATAATTTAGAAGCCCTACTTTATAATATTGTCGTTGATGGTAATTTTAGTTCTAATTTTAGTTCCGATTTTAAAAAGGAAGATATTGATTTTAAGGTTAAAAAAAGTAACAATTTAAAAATAAAAAAACAGGATAAAGGTTATAAAATAGTTTCTAATAAGGGAAAGTTAAAACTACATTTCGATAAAAAATATGATAAACAGCTTACTGTTATTAAATTTTATGTAGCTGATAAAGAGTGTCAAAATGATGATTTAGCGATTACGATAAATGGTATTAAGAACGTTTTGACGTGTCATAGTTGGCGATATTACAATGGTAACAATATTTTTACTTATGTAGTTGATAGTAATGATTTGAATATAGATTTTAGTAAGGCTGAATTTGATATTAGTGATATAGAGTTTTATGTTTTAGATTTTGATATGATAAAAGATATAAATACGAAAGTTGATGGTTTAAAAGTCGATACTACTAAAACTAAAGGTGATCATTTAGTTGGTAATGTAACGGTTAAAAAAGATGGTTACTTTATGTTTACGATACCTTATGATAAAGGTTATGAAATAAAAGTTGATAATAAAAAAGTTAACTATGAATTAGTTGATAAAGCGTTTATCGGTTTTAAAATAAAGTCTGGAAAACATAATATTGCCTTAACTTATACCTCACCTTATTTAAAATGTGGTAAAATAGTTAGTAGTTTAGGATTTATAACGTTTATTATATTATGTATTTATGAGAGGAAGAAAAGATGAAAAAGTTGTCAGTTGTTGTTTCATGTTATAATGAACAAGAAAGTTTACCTTATTTTTATAAAGAGATTACAAAGATATCAAAAGAAATGGACGATTTAGATTTTGAATATGTTTTTGTTAATGATGGTTCAAAGGACGATACTTTAAAAATAATAAAAGAATTATCAAAAAAGGATCGTAGAGTTAAGTTTGTTTCCTTTTCTAGAAATTTTGGAAAGGAAGCTGCTATGTTAGCAGGTTTAGAGTACGCTAGTGGGGATTATGTTACTTTAATGGATGCTGATTTACAAGATCCACCGGAATTACTTAAAGAAATGTACAGATTGATCATTGAAGAAAATTATGATTGTGTGGCTACTAGAAGAGTTACAAGGAAAGGTGAGCCACCGATTAGGAGTTTTTTTGCAAGGTGTTTTTATAAGCTTATCAATAAAATGTCGAAAGTTGAAATGGTGGATGGAGCTAGAGATTATCGTTTGATGACAAGAAAGATGGTCGATGCTATTTTATCTTTAAAGGAATATAATCGTTATTCTAAAGGTTTATTTAGTTTTGTTGGTTTTGATACGAAATGGTTAGAGTATGAAAATGTTGAAAGGGTAGCTGGGGAAACTAAGTGGTCATTTTGGAAATTATTCATTTATGCTATCGATGGTATAACAGCATTTTCAACAGTTCCTTTGGTTATTTCAGCTTTGATAGGTTTAATGTTTTGTTTGATTTCTTTTATCGCTATTATCTTTATTATTGTTAGAACGACTATTTATGGTGATCCGGTATCAGGTTGGCCATCTACTATATGTATTATAACTTTGATTGGTGGTATTCAGTTATTATGTATAGGTGTCATCGGTGAGTATTTAGCGAAAACGTATTTGGAAACTAAAAATCGACCTATCTATATTGTTAAGGAAACTGATAAAGATATAAATTAAAACGACTTAAGGTCGTTTTATTCGTTTATAGGGTTCTTTGATATCGGTTAGTTTAGCGATATAGTCGATCGATACGTTATAATATTCAGCGAACAATTTGACGGTATCTAGTGGTACCATTCTCTCATCATTTTCATACCTTATGTATGAATTTTTTGATATATATGCTATTTTAGCACATTCTATTTGGGTTAAATCTCTATCTTCTCTTAGTTCCCTTAGCCTTGTTTTCATATAGTTCACCTCTAAAAAAATTATACAAAATACTCCAAATGGGGATTGACTTTTTACTCTATATGGGGTATTATAAATTTGAAATACTCCATATGGGGTACGTGATAAAGGAGAATTATAATGAGGGTAAAGAGATTTATAAAAGATAGCAAAGTAGTGATATCGTTTATTTTAGGAATAATGTTAACTGCTACGGTAAGTTATGGAACTAGTCAATTAGAAAGTAGTAGTGTCAGCTACACAAAACAAGGTGGTGAGTTAACAACAGTGAAAGGGGCTTTAGATGAGTTAATAACTAAGTCATCTAAAGTTGATGATTTAGAAAAAAAAGTAACAGATTATGAAAAGAAAGTACATTATTTAGCAGATAAAGTACATGTCGGAGATTACGTAGCATATGATGCTGGAACATGGAAAGAAAGTGCTAATAAACCAACGAGCGAAAATGAATTTGGAGGATATACAATTAATACAAGTAAAAATTCAAGTGTAGAATGGTGTTGGAGTAGTAGTCGTGGTTCAACTACATTAAAAGGTTGGAGAGTACTTGATGTAAATAAAGATACTAAAATTGTAACCATCGTGCATGCCGGTCAACCCGAATGCTACTATCATGCCTCTGGAGGAAATCCTGATGCAAGTGTAAAGGCATTGAATGACCGAGCAAATAATTATAAGAACACATATGCACAATCAGCTCATGCCATGACATATGAAGAGGCATTAGCGATTACTAAAAGTAAAGGTGCTACTGAAAATGATTTAAGAAAAACTGGAGATTTTTATTGGTTGGCTAATGCAAGTGGCGTCATCGACAGTTTATGGAGCGGTGGTAATGATGGTCATCTTGGCTACGACAGCGTTAACTACAAGTATTCTTTTGGTCTTCGTCCAGTTATAATTCTAAAACCAGATGTTCTTACAACTGGACAAGGTAAAGATCAAGTTGGAAATGAAAATGCTTGGATACTCGCATAAATATGTTGTTTTAATGTAGTGCCATGTTTACATATTATAGAATATATGATACAATTATTGTAACATAAATTAAAAGGAAGGTAGACAATGGCATCATCTATAATTCATTTAGCAGTAGCAAAAGAAATAAATAAAAAATTAAAAAGAGATGAAAAAAAATTACTTATTGGTGCAGTAGCACCTGATATATCAAAATGTTTAAACCAAACTAAAGAAAAAACACATTTTTTAGATAGCAATACAACAGATATTCCTAATATAGAAAGGTTCTTAAAAAAATATAAAGATAAATTATGTGATGATTTTGTTATGGGATATTTTATACATTTATATACTGATTATTTTTGGTTTAAATTTTTCATAACTGAAATATTACAAGATGATGGTGTAATTACTAAATTAAATGGTGAAAAGGTTAAACTAAGTGGTGGTAAGGATATTTTATATTTGTTTATATATCATGATTATACAAACTTAAATATTCAATTGATAAATAAGTATGATTTAGATTTAGAGATTTTGTATGAACAAAAAATTGAAGATATTCCAAAAATTATTGATGAAATTCCTTATGATCAATTACCAAAACTTTATGATAATATATCTAAAATAATTAAAAATGTAAAAGAACCTAAAGAATATGTTTTTAATATTTCAAATATTGAAAAGTTTGTAAGTACATGTACAGAATTGATATTATCTGAGATAGATAATTTAAGTTGAGTTTTAAATTAGCTGATTTACAGCTTTTTTCTTTTTAATAATTGAAAATATAGTATAAATCTAGTATAATTAGAGTGTAAAAATAAAGAAAAGGAGATAAGAAAAATGAAAGAAAAAATAAGGCTTGGGGGGGGGTTATCTACTAATAATAATTATACTATTAGTGGTAACTAATGGTATAACATATGGAGCTAGTCAGCTAACTAGCGAGAGTGTGAGCTACACAAAAAATGGTCAAATTATTACAGTCAAGAAAGCCCTAGATGACTTAATAAACATGTCATTAACTAAAATTGATGATTTAGAAGAACAGGTAAATAATTATAAAAAATTAACAGTTTACTTATATGATAAAGTAGACATAGGCGATTACGTAGCGTATGATGCTGGTGAATGGAAAGAAGATAAAGAAAAACCAAAATTACAAGGAGAATTTGGTGGATATACTAAGGGCAAAAGTAAAAACGAAAGTGTAGCGTGCTGGGAAGAAACAGCTCCAAAATATAACGGTTGGAGAGTTTTGTCAAAAGATGACGCAACTAGAACAGTAACCTTAGTTCACGCCGGAGCTCCTGAGTGTTACTATCATTCTGGAAGTGATTCTTCATATCCAAAAGCTAGTGTTGACGCTTTAAATGAACGAGGAAATCAATATGTAAATGATGCTTATGCAACAAAAGGACGTTCACTAAATAAAGAAGATGTTGAAAACTTTGAAATATCTAATAGCCTACGAAAAACTGATACAAGATATTGGTTAGCTACTGATTTTGGTAGTTATTTTGTATATCATATATTTGCAGATGGTAGTCTTATAAATAGTGGCCGTGACAGTCAGGGGGGTTTTAGGCCCGTAGTGGAATTAAAACCTGGCATTCTAACCACAGGACAAGGACCTGATAAAGTTGGAAATAAGGATGCTTGGACACTGGTAGCACAAGATTAAAATATGAAACGTAACTTATAAATTACGTTTTTTTTGTTATCAAAAATAAAATTCAACAAAAATAGACAGAGTTTAGATATATGATAGAAACATTTAATTGTTTTGTAATTCAGGGAGG
>CANRCZ010000028.1 GCA_947629265.1 uncultured Bacilli bacterium
GGTTATCTACTAATAATATTAATACTATTAGTGGTAACTAATGGTATAACATATGGAGCTAGTCAATTAACTAGCGAGAGTGTTAGTTATAAGAAAAAAGATGGAGAATTAACAACTGTAAAAAAAGCATTAGATGATTTAATAACTAAGTCATCTAAAGTTGATGAATTAGAACAAAAGGTATCTGACTATAAGAAATTAACTATTTATCTAGCTGATAATGCTAAAGTCGGAGACTACGTAGCATATGACGCAGGTGAATGGGGTACAGCTACATTCAAGCCAACAACTCAAGGTTTTGGCGGAAACGCCGCAAATACAAATAAAGGAATGAGTGTCGCATGTTATGGAAGTGCAGCCCCATTATATAATGGCTGGCGTGTTCTTAAAGTAGATAAATCAAATAAACAGGTAACCATCGTACACGCCGGCCAGCCCGAATGTTACTATCATGGAGCTAGTCTAAACGATAGTGTTACTAAATTAGATACACGAGCTAATGATTATAAGAACTCGTATGCTGAATCCGCGCATGCCATGAATTATGATGAGGTAAATGAACTAGGTTCTAGTGACACATTGCGAGCAACCGGAACTAATTATTGGCTGACCAAAGTTGACGGTGCCAACCGCGGCTTGTATTACGTGTACACCGACGGCAGTGTCAGCTTCGCCAACAATTTCGCGTTTGGCTTTCGTCCAGTTATAGTTTTAAGATCTGGTGTTCTAATTACAGGAAAAGGAAAAGACCAAGTTGGAAATACAAATGCATGGATACTAGCATAACTACAAATTAAAAAAAGTTCAAAACTGATTTTTCAGTTTTTTCTTTGTAAAAAAACACTATTGAAAACATAGTATAAATTTAGTATAATTAGGATGTAAAATAAAGAAAAGGAGACAAGAAAAATGAAAGAGAAAATAAGGCTTGGGGGGGGGTTATCTACTAATAATATTAATACTATTAGTGGTAACTAATGGTATAACGTATGGAGCTAGTCAGCTAACTAGCGAGAGTGTGAGCTATCAGAAAAAAGATGGAGAATTAACAACGGTGAAAAGTGCATTAGATGATTTAATAACTAAGTCATCTAAAGTTGATGAGTTAGAGAAAAAAGTAACTGATTATGAACAGACAGTACATTATTTAGCAGATAAAGTAACTGTAGGAGATTACGTGGCGTATGATGCTGGAAGATGGGAAAACAGTGCTAAATTACCAACAAAACAAGGAGAATTTGGAGGAAATGAAGCCAATAAAAATAAAGGAAATAGTGTAGCATGCCATGAAGGTACTGCTCCAACATATAAAGGTTGGCGTGTACTTTATGTAGATAAAAAATCTAAAACCGTAACTATCGTACATGCTGGTCAACCCGAATGTTACTATCATGCGAGTAGTGATATTAGTGATGAAAGTGTAAAACTATTAAATGAACGAGCACAAAGCACGTATAAAAACAACAAATATGCAGAATCAGCCCATGCTATGACATATCAAGAGGCTTTTGATATTACTGGTGATAGAAATGCTACTGATAAAACTTTACGAAAAATTGGGACATATTATTGGTTAGCTACTGAGACCGGTGTCACTCACTTGTGGATCGTGCAGGCGGATGGTAGCATCTACCAACACAACACTATTGGTCACGGTTTCCGCCCAGTAATTGTTCTAAAATCTACAGTCCTAACTACAGGTAGAGGAACAGATCAAGTAGGTAATCCAGATGCTTGGATATTAGCATAATAAGGACTAATGTCCTTTTTTCGTTAAATTTAATAATTTAGTAATATTTAAACATCCTCATCATAATATTGATTAGGAGGAATAAATATGGAAACACTTAAAGTTGGTGCTAAATCCAATCCAAATTCAGTTGCAGGTGCTTTAGCTAATCTTTTTAGAGAAAAAGGTAGTGTCGAAATCCAAGCTATCGGAGCCGGAGCATTAAATCAAGCCATAAAAGCTATCGCTATCGCTAGAGGATTTGTTGCACCTAGTGGTAAAAATCTTGTATGTATACCAGCATTTACAGATATTACTATCGATGGTGAAGAAAGAACTGCAATTAAATTGATTGTTGAAGCAAATTAACCCTAAGGGGTTTTTCTTTTGCCATTAAAACATAAAAATAACATATAATGTATTAGGTGATTAATAATGAAAGAAATACTTAACTGTCCAATAAAATATGGACTGATGCCTATTGGTATGCAACTACAATATAAAGATATCAAAATCGATCAAACAATATATATCATATCCAAATGTTACGTTATAAGCGAGGTAAAAAATTACTTACATACCGATCAACCATATCATTATCAAGTCGTTTTTCCTTATACCGTAAAAAATGAAAACATAATCCAAAATATCGAAACCTTTAATATAAAATCATCAATCAATCAACTATTTGATAATATCGAAGAAGCTACTAACGAAAGAAACAAGAAAAATATCGATAATAATAATCAATTAGATAACCTCTTACTTAAAGAAGAAGAACTAAACGAAATGAAAGAAAAAAATAACCAACTTATCAATCAATGTCTAGAATACGAAAAAGATATCCTATCAAAAACCGATAATCTAAAAATATTAAATCAAAATATCAAACTAGAAAACATTATCGATAGCATGTTTGAAAATCCTAAATATTTTTATACCAAAATAGCAGGATACCTTAGTATCTATGAAAAAGACTATCTAAGCCAATTTATAACCGATAAAAACTGTATCAACTGTAACAATATAACATGTAAAATAACCAACCAAGAAGATAAAAAAGAATGTCCTAACTGGAATAATAACGAACTAATAGGTAGACAAAAAATCAAAACCAAATAATTTAATCATATAAAAATCATATAATTTTATAAGGGAGGGATACTTGTGCGGATAATACCTGATATTCCTCCCAAACTATTTACCTTAAGCGCAGTTGCCATAGGTTACTTACTAATCGACGATACCACCGCTAACGAACAAAATGCCCTAGGTAACTGGTTAATGCTAGTCGCTCAAATCCTTTGCACTAACGCTTTCTATAAACAAGTCCAAACCGAAAGAAATACAGACTCCGCACCATCAAACGAAGAGACCATCATCATGCTAAATAAAATGTTAGAAGCCTTAAAACAAGAAATCGAAAAAATAAAAAACAATAACATTTAAACATAAAAAAACAAATTATTATGGGTATTAAAGTAAATTCATGATATAATGATACTGGTGATAAAATGGATGCAAATTTAAAACGTGAAATAATCTTAGAACATTATCAAAATCCTAAAAATAGAGGACTAATCGACGATGATGGCTACATAAAAGTAAATACCAACAACGACAGCTGTATCGATGAAATAGATTTAATGGTTAAAATCGAAGATGGTAAAATCATCGACGCTAGATTCGATGGTGAAGCATGCGCTATATGTACCTCATCAACCTCCATTATGATCGATAGTATCATCGGAAAAACCTTAGAAGAAGCCAAAGAAATATTAAAAAACTTTACCAATATGATCGATGAAAAAGAATACGATCCCGACATACTAGGTGAAGCTAATGTTTACGATGATACCTATAAACAACCTAGTAGAAAAAAATGTGCCTTGCTACCATGGTGGGGATTAGATAAAGTAATCAAAGAAACAGATAAAAAATAACCAGGTGATAAAATGAAGACATTAAATAAAGCTTTAGATAGACAAAAAGTAATCGAAATATCCAAAATCAAAAAAGAACCAAAATGGATGACCGAATTTAGACTAAAAGCTTTTGAAAAATTTAAAAGCTTACCTAACCCTAATTTCGGTCCTAAACTAGATATCGATTTCGATAGCATTACCTACTATAAAAAAGTAGCAGATGGCGTCAGTGATAACTGGGATGATGTCGATAAAGACGTAAAAAATACCTTTGATGAAATAGGTTTAATCAAAGCTGAAAAAGACTATCTAGATGGTGTCGGCGCTCAATTTGAAAGCGAGGTCGTATATCACCATATGATCGAAGAATTACAATCTAAAAACGTCATCTTCTGCGATACCGATACCGCCTTAAAAAAATATCCCGAACTATTTAAAAAATACTTTAATAACCTAGTTAAATACGATGAAAATAAATATACCGCCTTAAATGGCGCTGTATGGAGTGGGGGAACATTTATATACGTTCCACCGCATACTAAAGTCGATCGTCCCTTACAAAGCTATTTTAGAATAAACACTAAAAATATGGGACAATTTGAAAGAACCATCATTATTGTCGATGAAGATAGTTCTGTTCACTATATGGAGGGTTGTACCGCTAGAACGTACACATCCGATAGTTTACATGCCGCTGTCGTTGAAATATACGTAGGTAAAAACGCGAAATGTCGATATACGACCATTCAAAACTGGTCAACCGACGTTATTAACCTAGTTACTAAACGCGCTATCGTCGAAGAAAACGGCGTCATGGACTGGGTTGATGGTAATATCGGTTCAAAGATAAATATGAAATATCCTTGTTGTGTTTTAAACGGCAAATACGCAACTGGTAACTGTATCAGTATCGCAGTAGCTAGTCAAAATCAAATTCAAGATGCCGGTGCTAAAATGATCCATTTAGCACCTTACACTAAAAGCTCAATTATAAGTAAATCAATATCCGCTAAAGGAGGTAACGCCAGCTATCGTGGTTTAGTTAAAATAGGTAAAAATGCTTCATATGCAAATAGCATGATTAAATGCGATACCATCATCATCGACGATCAATCCAAAAGTGATACCATACCGACCAATATCGTCTTAAATAAAACCGCTAGCTTAGAACACGAAGCTACCGTATCCAAAATAAGCAAAGAAAAACTTTTCTACCTAATGAGTAGAGGTATAAGCGAAGAAAAAGCTAAAGAACTGATCATAATGGGCTTTATCGATCGCTTTAGAGAAGAATTACCAATGGAATACGCTGTCGAATTAAATAAATTGATGAAATATTACTTTTGACAGAAATTCACTTTATCCCTCCAAAATTAAAAAAAATAAGCCAAAAACTAAGCAGAAATTCACTTTACCTGCTTTTTTTTGCATTCGACATTAAAAAACTGTCATTTGAATATAAAGAAAATTTAATATATATTTATAACTGAAAGGAGGAATATATGTTAAATCAAACAGTATTAGTTGGTCGCTTAGTTAAAGAACCAGAACTATATCAAACAGAAAATGGTAATAAAGTTACCAATATAACTTTAGCTGTACCACGAGCATACAAAAATGTCGATGGCGAATACGATACTGATTTCATATCATGTACCTTATGGCGTGGTATCGCTGAAAATACCGTACAATATTGCCATAAAGGAGATTTATTAGGAATTAAAGGCCATATATGCTCTAAAATAGTTGATTTAGATGAAAATACTAGAAGACAAACGATCGAACTAGTAGCAGAAAAAATAACTTATTTATCTAGCAAAAGAAAGGATGATTGATATAAACTTTACACCTTAAATTATCATTTTATTGCCAATTTAAACAAAACTAATATATAATAAAATTGGTGATAATATGGATATACTAAACATAATTACAAAGAAAAAAAATAGCGAAGAACTATCATTAGAAGAACTAAAATACGTTGTTGAAAATTTCTTAAATGGAAATATCAAAGACTACCAAATGAGCAGTTTATTAATGGCGATTGTTTTAAACGGTATGACTGATGAAGAAACAGTGAACCTTACTAAAGTTATGATTGAAAGTGGTGACGTTCTCGATTTAAGTGATATCGATAAAGTAATCGTCGATAAACATTCAACTGGTGGTGTTGGTGATAAAACAACATTGATCCTAATTCCTTTAGTAGCTTCAACCGGTATTAAGATCGCTAAAATGAGTGGTAGAGGCCTAGGTCATACTGGTGGAACGATCGATAAATTAGAATCGATTGAGGGCTTTCAAGTTAAATTAGAAGAAGATGAATTTAAAAAACAAATCAAAGAAATTGGTCTATCAGTTATAAGTCAAACATCTAATTTAGTACCAGCTGATAAAAAAATTTATGCTTTGCGGGATGTAACAGGAACAACCGAGTCCATTCCTTTAATAGCATCAAGTATCATGAGCAAAAAAATCGCTAGTGGAGCTAATATCATCGTTATCGATGTCAAAGTCGGTAATGGCGCTTTAATGAAAAATGAAACAGATGCTAGAAAATTAGCCGATCTAATGATTAAAATCGGTGCCTCTTACGATCGTAAAGTCGTATGTGTTCTATCCGATATGACAGAACCACTAGGTTATGCTATCGGTAATGGTCTAGAGGTTTTAGAAAGTATTAATCTTCTTAAAAATAATGGACCAGAAGATCTAAAAGAACTAGTTATAACCTTAGCAACTCAAATGGTCAGTTTAGGTAAAAATATCGATATTGAAGACGCTAAAAATGAGGTTACCACTAACTTAGAAAATGGTAAAGCTTACGATAAATTTAAACAATTAGTTGAATATCAACATGGAAATATTGACAAAATAAAAATATCTGACAATATTTTATCCATTAAAAGTTCCAAAACAGGTTTCATCAAAAGTATCGATGCCTTTAGCTTAGGAGAACTCGCTAAATTATTAAAAGCTGGTCGAACGAACAAAGATGATATAATTGACCACAGTGTTGGTATCGTTCTAAGTAAAAAAGTAGGTGACTACGTTTTAGAAGATGAAGAACTATTAAAACTATATGTCGATAATATCGTCGATGATGATGATAAAAAAGTTATCTTAGGTAAAATAAATCAATACTTTGAAATCAGTGATAGTTCAGACTATAATAAAAAATTAATTATAGACATAATATCTTGATGTCAAATAATGTCAAAAAACCGAAAAAAACTTGTAAAGTATTAAGTAAATAGTATATTCTTATAATAGAGAGGTGATAACATGATATATCCTTCAATAGATAAATTACTTAGTGAGGTTGGTTCAAAATACCTATTAGTTAATATAGCTGCAAGGCGAGCTAAAGAGATAATCGCAAAAGATAATCTTCAAATGAAAGAAAAAGAATACGTTTCTAAAGAACCAATAGGTCGCGCCTTGGAAGAAATATCTAAAAAATTAATACAAATTGATTAGTATTAATTTTTTCAAAGCATTGACACGAACAAATGTATATGATAATATAAAGAAGAGATGATAATATGAAAATAGATAAGATAAAAAAATTAGCGAATGGTAAATACCTGTTAACAATGGATAACAAAGAGAAGATAGTAACTTATGAAGAGGTTATTCTAAATCATAATTTATTATTCTCTAAGGAAATCTCTGATGAATTATTAAACGAATTAAACATCGATAATAACTACTTTGATATATATAATAGAGTAATCAAATATATAAGCATCAAAATGCGTAGCAACTTTGAAATAGAAAATTACTTAGATAGATTACAAGTAGATGAAACCGATAAAAATAAGATTATCAATAATCTAAAACAAATAGGATTGATCAACGATTTAAACTATGCTAGAGCCTTTATCGCTGATAAATTTAATTTAACCAATATGGGACCATATAAAATAAAAAACGAACTATCAAAACATAATATTGATCCAGATATCATCGATGCTGAATTAAATAAATATGAAGATAAATTCGTCTATGATAAATTAAATAAATTGATGGTTAAAAGGTTAAAAACGATGAATAATTCTAAAAGTGTAATCAAACAAAAAATATTAACTCATTTTATTAATTTAGGTTACGATAAAGAGATGATAATTTCTAGTTTTGAACAAAATATTAGATTAGTTAAAAACTATATCGAAAGAGATTACCAAATTGTATATGGTAAACTATCTAAAAAATATACTGGTAAAGAACTAGAATATAAATTAATTGTTAAACTATATCAAAAAGGTTATACCCAAGATGAAATTGCTAGCTATTTAAGGTCTACTGATATGTAGATCTTTTATAATAAAAAAATATCGAATAATCGATATTTATTTTGAAGCATTGTATTTGTCTTCAATTACTGTATCATTGATTTTTAATTCATAATTTTTTCTTATATCAACCCAAGCAGTATTGAATAAAGTACTATCATTAGTCATCTTATTTTCAACGATACTTGATATAACATCATCTTTAACATCTTTTAAAGCTGGTTTTTCAGTGTTGCTAACTTTTAAAATAATGTGGTATCCATAAGAACTTTCAACTGGTTCTTTAGTATATTCACCATCTTTTAATTTAAGTGTAGCATCGAAGAACTCATCGACAACGTCACCTTTAGTAAAGTCAGAAATTAAACCCTCATTATCTTTTGATGCATCATCGTTAGAATATTCTTTAACTAAATCTGCCCATTTTTCACCATCATCAAGTTTTTCGATGATTTTTTTAGCAGTTTCTAAAGCTTTACTTTCAGCTTTTTCTTTATCTTCATCACTTGCATCATCAGCTACATCTGGAGAAATCAATATGTGTTTAGCGGTATAATTACCATATATTTCTTTATCGTAGTAGGCATTAATTTCATCATCAGAAACTTGTGTTTTTAAGTAGTTTTTAGCTACCTCTTCTTTTTTAGCGTTTACTACGTATTCATCAACTAAAACACTTTCACTACTATAACCGTATTGATCTAAGACCTCATCCCATTTATAACCATTACTTTCGTAATAATCTTTCATTTCCTTGATTTGGTTCTTAGCATTACTAGTCATCTCGTCAGTTGTTTCAACCTCCTTATTAGCGATATATTCATCGATCATGTTGATCAATGTTGTCTCTCCATAAGAATTTTTTAACTTGTCAAATAGATCTTCAGCTGTAACCTTATTACCTTTAATAGAAGCTATAACTTGCTCTCCATCCTTTAATTCAACTTCTTGTTTACCACATCCAGCTGTACCTAAAATAATTACGCACAATGATAGTAGTAATAACCTTTTTTTCATTTATGTGAACCTCCTTTAATGTTACATAACTATCTTATCAAAAAAAAAACAAAAATACAACTATTTATTAGCTAAAAGTCTTGATATATTAATGATTATCTAAAAATAGATATCAATAAAAAATCGATTATATAGTCATAAGTAATCACCAATAATCGTTTTTACCATAAAATAATTTAGAAAGATAAAAAGGAGGAATGTTTATGTGTAATACAGGTGTATCAGGTGCAGCTATCGTTTTAGTACTATTTATTCTTTTAATTATAATACTTGGAGCTTATATCTAGGAAAGTAGGAGGTGTTTATTATGTCATGTAACTCTAACGAAAGTAGTCAAAACAAAACAAATAACGGCATAGGTTACATTATCATTATCGTACTATACATCTTACTAGCTATTATGTTAGGCACTTATATAGCCTATTAAAAAAAGGATTTATCCTTTTTTTCTTGTATATAAAGCAAAATAATGATATAATTAGCACAGTAGAGTAGCTGTGAGGTTGATATATTATGAAATTTAAAACATTAGATATGTCATCTGTTAATGGCATGTATAACATTTTAATTGAAAACTTAAATAGTATAAGTGATAACTTTAATGAAAAAGATGATGACTACGAAAATTGGGAAAAATACTGTATGAACAACGAGGTTATCTTATTATATGAAAATAGAAAGGTCTATGCTTTTCTAATGCATAAGGATAACAATATCTTAGAAATTCAAATCGATAAAAACCATCAAATGGATAAAGTAACCTTTAGAACCCTTATTAAAAAATATTTAGATAGTATCGGTAAAACCGATAAAATATGTTGTTACATTTATCCTTATCATAAAAAAGCCTTAGAAATATTTACAAGTATCGGTTTTGTTATGAAAGACAAAAATTTTTATGAAATAGGTTATGACATGTTATACTCATGGGCATATCGTAGATAGGAAACGATTATGAAAAAAGTTGAATTACATTTACATTTAGATGGTTCAGTTAATACTAATCTTTTAAATGAATTATTAAAAAAAGAAAATATCGTCATTGATGATAAATTTTATGTTACTGATAAAGATAAAAATTTAAGTGATTACTTAAAAAAATTTGATTATCCATTAATGGTAATGCAAACTAGTGAAAAGTTAACCGCTATTGCATATCAGTTAACTTTAGATTTACAAAAGGATGACGTAATATATGCTGAAATTAGGTTTGCACCTTTTAAACATACAAAAAAAGGTTTATCATTAGATGACGTTGTAAACGCTGTCTTAACTGGTTTAAAAAAAGGTCCAATCAAAACAAGTTTAATCCTATGTTGTATGCGTGATGCGTCACTATTAGAAAATAAACAAGTCGTCGATTTAGCTTTTAAATATAACTGTGCTATCGATTTAGCTGGCGATGAAAGTTTATATGCTACCTCTAGTTTCAATGAATTATTTAGCTATATAAAAAGTAAAGGTGTACCTTATACTATCCATGCTGGTGAAGCTAGTGGTAAACAAAGTATCAAAGATGCTATATCGTTTGGTACTAAAAGAATAGGTCACGGTGTCCGCGATGTCGATCAAGAAATAATTAATCTATATAAAGATGAAGATATCACCTTAGAGGTTTGTCCAACTAGTAATTTGAATACTAATCTTGTTTTAGATATCAAAGATCATCCTATATATGAACTATATAAAGCAGGCGTTAAAGTATCAGTAAATACCGATAATAGAACCGTATCTAATACCGATTTAAATAAAGAATACCAGTTACTTAAAAATAACTTTCCATTTAAAGATGAAGACTTTAAAAAGATGAACGAGTATGCTATTATGGCTGCATTTATAACTGATGAAGAAAAAAAAGAACTAATTAAATCTTTAGACTAAGGAGATGAATATATGGCAATGATAAGTCATGTTGATTTAAGTGATCTAAACTCAGAATTTATATTCTATGTTAGATTAGCATATCAAGTTGATTATAATATTTATTATAACCACTATAAAAACAGTTTAGATGACGATATTCAAAATAAATTACAACAAAAAAAACAAGAATACCAACTTAAAATTAGCAATATCGGCGAAATAAACAGCGATAATAAAGATAAATTTATCATGATGATCGATAATCGTTTAGTAGGTTATATTAAATATCAACAAACAGATGGTATCAACGTCGATAGTATCTATGGTGAAACTGATGATATCATTAAAGAATTACTAAAAGAACTATTTAAATCAAAAGATCTTCACTTTAAACATGCTCTTTGTAATTTAGATCTTGATAGTATTTTAAAAGACGTCGCTAGAACGATAACTATCGAAGATTTTAAAAAAGATCCCGACTTATTAACTAAATTAACTAAAGATCAATTAGCGGAAATCTCCTTAGCAATTAAATCGAAACAAAATATGGATGATTATAAAGTCGATAATAGTGAAACTGATTATAGTCCTAGTCCTGAAAAAGTAGGTTTTCAAAAAGTTATAACTAACGGTCATTCAATAGTTGAAAATGATCAAAAAAAACAAGGCTTTGTCGATGCCTTAGTATTAGCGCTTTTATCAGGTTTTACTGCTGGTGTCTTTTCAACTTTACTAGTTATTTTTATCAAATTAAAAACAGGTATGTAATTAAATTATCTTCTTAAAGAGATAATTTTTTTTGATAAAAAAATAGACTATTAGTCTATATAGTACAAAAGCCTGTAGCTTTATTAAGGATTAAAGATGAGATAATCATGATAATACCTGCTAAAACGACACCTAAACTAGCAGCTAATAACGATTTCTTTTTATTCATTCCAAGTAAAGCTGCTATTAAACATCCCGTCCATGCTCCTGTACCAGGTAGGGGAATTCCTACAAATAGAAATAGTCCGATATATTTTAATCTTTCAATTTTGTCTTTCTTTTTATTAGCGGTATTTTCTAATTTTACTACAATTTTGCTCAATTTTTTAGTTTTTTTAAGTTTATCAAATAGTGGGGTAATAAACCATAAGATAAATGGGATTGGTATGATATTACCGATAATACAGACGATGAAACTTTTAATAGGATCTAAGCATAGCATCGATGAAGCCGCTAGAATACCACCACGTAGTTCTAATATAGGTATCATCGATATTATAAAGACGACTAGGTAGGGCATCGATTTGATATTACTGAATAATCCTAAAAAGAAATTAACTAAATTTTCAACCACTTTATCACTCCTTACTTTATAAGTATAATTTATAATTATTTATAAGTCAATTAAAAATATAAAATATCTGTCAACATAAAATGGTTGACAATTGTAATATAATATTATATAATTATAAAAAAAAGGAGGTGCTATATATGGCAGTTAAATTAAGATTAAAGAGAATGGGTGCTAAGAAAAAACCATTTTATCGTATCGTTGTAGCTGATTCAAGAAGCCCAAGAGATGGTAAAACTATCGATGAATTAGGTTATTATAATCCAATTAAGGATGAAGCTGAAATCAAAGTTGATAAAGAAAAAGCTATCGATTGGTTAAACAAGGGTGCACAACCTACTGATACTGTAAGAAGTATATTAAGTAAACAAGGTATTATGAAAGAATACCATGAACAAAAAATGGCTAAAAAAGGTGAATAATAGTGGTTGAATTAGTAGAGTATCTAGTAAAGAATATTGTTAAAAAGCAAGATGCTGTAAGTGTTAAACAATATGATGATAGTGATGATGTTACTATCGAGGTTCTAGTTGATGACTCAGATATGGGTTCACTTATTGGTAAAGGTGGTAAAAATGCTAGTGCCATTAGAACAGTAGCCCAGATGTGTGCATACAATAAAGGAATTAAAAAAGTTAGAATTAATTTTGATTCTTATAAAATTTAGATTTATTCTAAATTTTTTTAGTGTTTATAAGTTGAAAAATTATAGACTGTATAGTATAATTAGAATGTAAAATAAAGAAAAGGAGAAAGATAAAATGAAAGAAAAAATAAGGCTTGGGGGGGGGTTATCTACTAATAATAATTATACTGTTAGTGGTAACTAATGGTATAACATATGGAGCTAGCCAACTAACTAGTGATGGTGTGAGCTACACAAAAGATGGAAAGTTAACAACGGTAAAAAGTGCCCTAGATGAATTAATCAATACGTCATTAACTGAAATTGATAGTTTGAAAGAAAAAGTCGATGGTTATGAAAAAACAGTACATTATTTAGCAGATCAAGTAAAAGTAGGAGATTACGTAGCATATGATGCTGGAACATGGGATAGCTCAAAAGTTAAACCAACGAAACAAGGAGAATTTGGTGGGTATACAATTAATACAAGTAAAAATTCAAGTGTAGAATGGTGTTGGAAAGAAAGTTATAAAACGACATTAAACGGATGGCGTGTACTATCTAAAGATGAAAAAACAAAAAACGTAACTATCATACACGCTGGACAACCTGAATGTTATTATCATGGAAATAGTGATGTTAATGGTGAAGAAAGTATAAGATTATTAAATGAAAGAGCAAATCAATATAAAAATACGATGTATGCGGAGAAAGCTCATGCCATGAATTATTTAGAAGCATTAGCAATCACTAGTAGTGAAAGTGCTAATGACAATGATTTACGAAAAACCGGGGACTATTATTGGTTAGCCACTGCAAACGGTAATGAATTGTGGGATGTACATCATGACAGTTTCATGGGCGACGACTACAATTTTTCATGGGGATTTCGACCAGTTATAGTTCTAAAATCAAATATCTTAACTACAGGTAAAGTTCGAGATGAATTTAATCAAGAAGCATGGCAACTAGTTGAAATGAAATAAATATGGCTGATTTACAGCTTTTTTTCATGTGTGAAAAACAGTATTTGCATTGGTCAAGGAAAAGTGGACAAAAATTTAAAAAATAGGGGGGATAGTGTAAAGTTAAGAATAAAGTAATATTTTTATCATATTAATCT
>CANRCZ010000029.1 GCA_947629265.1 uncultured Bacilli bacterium
TACGAGATTCGAACTCGTGAATGCTGCCGTGAAAGGGCAGTGTGTTAAGCCACTTCACCAACTGGCCAAAAAAATGGCGCCTAATGTAGGACTCGAACCTACGACCTATCGGTTAACAGCCGAGTGCTCTACCAACTGAGCTAATTAGGCATGTCTTTATAAGACTATTTAATTATAGCTTATAAATTTTAATTTGACAATACTTTTTTGGAAATTTTTTTAATTTTTTTTAATTTCATAACATTATATGCTTATTTTTAAATAAAATGACAGCTTATTGACACTAAAAGATAGGGAAAAACCCTATCTATCTCATATTTTCTAGCATGTTATTAGCTTTATGCATGGTCTTATCGACTACTTTATCCAGTTTCTTCATCACTGGTTTTTTATATTTTTGGTAAGCCAATATTGCACCTGCACCCAAAGACATCATTACCATATCTCTAGTCATCTTCATAATATCACCTTCCCTGCCAAAAATATGAATTATATGTATACATACATTTATAGTATGTTTTTATTTTTTAATATTATACATTTTTTGTAGTCTTTCTTTTAAATAGGTTTTACGGTAATTTTCTTCGTTGTTACTAATAGCGTATTTAAAAGCCATGCTATCACCTAATAAAATTAATTTCTTTTTAGCTCTAGTAATACCAGTATATATAAGTTTACGGTAAAGCATCCTATAGTAGCTTCTACATAGTGGCATGATAACGATATCGAATTCACTACCTTGTGATTTATGGATACTCATCGTATAACCATGTTTTATTTTATGAAAATCACTAGGTAAGTATTTGATTAATTCGCCATCAAAATCGACGTATATTTCATTTTTTTTAGTTTCGGAATTTTCTTCTTTGATAATTTGACTTATAACACCTATATCACCGTTATAGATATTCATATCGGGCATATTGACAAGTTGTAATATTTTATCGTTTTCTCTATATATGGTATCTCCTACTTTGATTTCTATTTTATTGTTATCTTTAGGATTTAAAACCTCTTGTAAAACTTTATTCAAATTATCGATACCGTTTATTCCAGCATACATGGGTGCCATTACTTGAATACTTTTATAATCGTAACCATTATTTTTTATTTTTTCGATTATATTTTTGATACTTTCAACTATAATATTACTAGGACATTCTAAAAATACGTAGTCATCTTTTTTAGTTAAAAAGTCACTTAGGGTATTATTTCTTATTTCGTATGCTAATACTGGTATATATGACTCTTCGCTTTGCCGATATAAGGTATTTAAGTTGATCGTATCGATAATCTCACTATCGATTAAATCTTTTAAAACTTGACCGATACCGACACTTGGTAACTGGTTATGATCGCCTACTAGAACAATTTTTATATCGCTTGTTAAACCTTTAAAAAGGTTGGCCATTAAATTTAGATCGATCATACTTACCTCATCGATAATCACTAGTTTACTATCATCTTTATTATACTCATTAACCGAAAATTTATTTGTTTCTTTATTCCATTTTAAAAATCGATGAATGGTACAAGCTTTTAAACCAGTTGTTTCCATCATTCTTTTGCTAGCTCGTCCAGTTGGGGCTAAAAGAGCGATTTCATCTTCGGGAAACTTATTTTTATTTTGATTAATATCGATATATAGATCACATATCGCTTTAATAATAGTCGTTTTACCGGTTCCTGGTCCACCAGTTATGATGGTTATATTGTTGGTTAAAGCTTTTTTAATAGCTTGTTTTTGTTCGCTATTATAGTCTATTTTATTAATGAATTCTTGTTTTTTAATATATTCATCTAAATCTTTAATTTCTGTTGGTTTTTTATCTAACAATTTTTTAATTTTGATAATGATTTCATCTTCGGATAGTTTATCTTCTAAAATGTAATAGCGGTCATCATCTTTGATGATCAAGTCTTCTAGGATTAAGTCTTCTAAATATTTTAAGATAATACTTTCATCTATTTCTAAGTTTAGATAATTATTTAAAGCTTCTTTGATTTCTTCTAAATATAAATAGGTATCACCTGTTTTAAATAAGGTATCTTTAAAGGTATATATGATCGTCGCTTTAATTCTATTTTCATCATCTATTTTAACACCTAATTGTAAGGCGATATTGTCGATTTTTTTAAAGTTTAAGTCGATGATATCGTATGTTAATTTATAGATATTATTTTCCACGATATTAATCGTTTCACTTTTATAGGTATTATATATATTTAAGGCATCTTTTAAGTTGAAACCTAGTTCGGTAAGATAGATGACGATCTGGTGACTTTCTTCATATTTCGCTAAGGTATTATAGATAGTATCAGCTTTTTTAATGGTCATCGATGGTACTAGTAGTAAGCATTCTTTTTCTTTTAATATCTTATCTAGACAGTCATTACCTAAGGTATTTACAATTTTTTTAGATAGAGCTTTACCGATACCTTTAAAAAGATCACTACTTAAAAATTCGATTAGACCATCTTTATCTTCGGGTTTAATTAAAACATACTCTTTTACATTAAATTGTATACCGTATTTAGGGTGAACTACTAGATCACCTTTTAAGGTATAGTTATCGTCGATATTTAGTTCATGAAAGTAACCTGTAAAGGTTAATTGTTTATTTAAATATGGTTGTAATTCTTCATCTTGACTTTCGTTTACTTTAATTAAACCGATGACGTATCCATTTCCTGATTTAAAGATGTTTTTTTTATAAGTACCTTTTAATGTTAACATAATACCACCAATAAGATTATAACATATATTTATCTTTAAGACTATTTTAAACAAGTTTTGACATACATTATGAATATAATAATTATGTAATCGCTGATTACAATAAAAGCCATGAGAAAGAAATCATGGCTTTTTTATTAATTAACGGAAACAATTTCAATGTCGTATGTACCATTTGGACTATCGACAGAAACGATATCACCGACACCTTTACCCATAATAGCTTTAGCGATAGGTGATTCGTTGGAAATACGATTGTTAAATGGATCAGCTTCTTTGCTACCAACGACTTTATATTCTTCGGTTTCATCATCGTCGACGTATTTAATTTTTACGGTACAACCGATAGAAACTTTACCATCGTTATCTCCGCTTATCATAACGACATTTTCAAGCATTACCTCTAATTCTTTGATGCGACCCTCAACCTCAGCTTGACTAGCACGTGCGGCATCGTATTCGGCATTTTCGGATAAGTCGCCCAAAGAACGAGCTTCTTTTAAAGCTGCAATAACTTCTGGTCGTTTAACTTCCTTTAATTCTTTTAATTCATCTTGTAATTCTTTAAGTCCATCTTCAGTAAGATAGATCTCTTTTGTATTTGACATAAACTCGCCTCTATTCTTTTTTCTATAACTAACGAACTACATATTACTACTAAACTATGATTTTGTCAAGATGTTATTTTTCTTTCTTAGCATATAGTTTGGATAAATAGGTGTATCGACCTTTATTTTGACAATCTGCTGTGGATGTCTAACGACATCGATGACATTATTATCTTCATCCAATATCTCATCAACTATATAATCTACTATATGCATATTTGGTCCAAAAATTTCTATGGAATCACCTTTTTTAAAGAAATTCCTCTCTTCGATGGTCGCGTATTTAGTTTCTTTATCGTAGGCGATAACAACTCCTAAAAAGTCTTGATTGCTTACCTCGATACGACCGTTATAGTAACCACAAGTTTCATCATTAGTTCCATCAAAAAATTGGGGTATACTATCACGATTAGCGCAGTTTCTAAGTAATATTTCCATTCTTTCATCGTATTTATAATTAACTGGATCGTTTAAATAATCATCGATGGCTTTCCGATAGATACTTATAACGGTAGCGATATAGTATATCGAACGCATTCTGCCCTCTATTTTAAATGATTTTATATTCATATCGATCATATCGGGAATATATTTTAACAAAGATAAATCCTTACTACAAAAAGTAAATGGTTTATCACCCTCGATAGGTTTAAAATCACTATTTAATAGATCAAAATCCCAACGGCATATCTGACTACAACCACCACGGTTAGCATCACGATTGGTTAAATAATTAGATAAGGTACAACGTCCAGATACGCTGGCGCACATAGCACCGTGGATAAAACATTCAATTTCGATATCGGTGTTATCGATTATCTCTTTGATTTCTTCTTTACTTGTTTCTCTAGCTAAAACGATTCTACTTACGCCACAGTTTTTAAAAAATTTAACAGCTTCTTTATTTAAAACGGACTGTTGTGTGGATAGATGAACCTCTAAATTAGTATATTTTTTAGCGGTTGCTACAACATATAAATCGGACGCTATAATAGCATCGACACCGATTTTTTCTAATTTAATTAAAATGTCTTTAACTAGTTCAGCTTCTTTATTATGTAAGACAATATTAACCGTTACATAGACTTTTTTTGATCTTTCATGGGCATAACGACACCCCTCTTCTATCTCTTCATAGGTAAAATTCTTAGCATTAGCTCTTAAACCTAGCATAACGCCACCAAGATAGACAGCATCCGCTCCGTAATCGATTGCGATCTTTAATCTTTCTAAATCACCGGCGGGCGCTAATAATTCAACTTTTTTCATTTGACCACCTTATATATCGTTTCTTTATGCATAAAGCCATCACTAGTATTATAGTTTAACAACATGTTAATTTTATCTATTCCCTCTTTTTTATCGAAACATTCGATTACTTTAGATATCGTATCATCATCGATTAGAAAACTATTAAAGATAGCATAATCCGCTAAGGTATTTAATTTATCGTAATCTAAGTAAGCATTTAAAATATAATCACTATATGCTATCGTACCATCTTCGGTTTCTAAAAGGGGATATTTTTTATTTTCTTTTTCCATATAATATATTTGGCTATCATCTTTTAGGTTAAAATACTTTTTATAGTTAGTTATTAAGTGTCTTTTGGATACAAAAATAGGTAGGTAACCAAAGACGTTAACAAATAAATTAGTATCTGTTTTTTTAGCGATTTCTTCTATTTCATCGATCGTTATTTCACTTGATAAATAAAAGTTTTTGATACCTAAACTTTTATAATAGTTAATAGTTGCATAGTTAGTAACAGAGTGTTCGGTTGCTAAAACTAATTTTTCTAGGTTACTAGCTAACATATATATACTTTTATCATAAAAAAGGATACCTTTAATATTTAATTTATTTAGAGTAATTAAATTATTTTTTAAAGTATCTAAGTCACTATTTCGCATATTTTTATTGACAGCTACAAAGATTTCTTTATTCGTACTTTGGCTTAATTTTATAATTTCATCGATATCTAAATACAGGTTCATATTGACACTAAAGCCTTTTAAACCGACGATATAGCCATCGACATTATCTAGTTTAGATATTGTATCTAAACTATTTATAATTACTAGTTTTTTCATGCTTACCTTCTTTTAATTTTGTTACTTAAATCGTCGTAAAGTTTATCGATTAGTAACCATTTATCATTATCGAATGGTGTACCTATCATTAAGCTATTATCGATACCATCTACTACTTTTTTATTGAAGATTAAGTTTATACCATTTTCATCTTCTTTTAAATAGATTACTTTACCATCAACTTTAGCATCGGTTATAACGTTACCATCTAAGTTATCAGCTAGGGCTTTAAAAGCTTCGTACATTTTATTGTCTTTTTGGATAAGATAGATGATCTCTCTATTATCTAGGTAGTTAAAATCGATACCACTATCTTTAAATTCAAAATGATAAGCATTAAAATCTTCTCTTGGTTGTTTGATGATTTTAAAGCTTCTAGCGGTGTTTTTTACCTCGATAGTATTTTCATCACAGATTAAAGTATAATCTTCTAATGCGGCATAGGAATTGATATTTTTGTTATAATCGTTTGATATTTTACCAAATTTAGAGGTAATTTCTTTAACTGTTTCGTTAAATAGACTATTATTTTTAACGAGACTAAGTAGTTTTAAAAGTTCACTACCGTTATCACAGTCAAAATGAAATTTACCATCGTTCATATTGACGTCGATATTGTTATTTTTTAAAAATTTAACTTGTTCTACTTGTTGATTAAAGTCACCTTTTAAATTAAATCTCATATTTTTCACCTTATTTCTGACATTTTGGGCAGTAGTATGTTCCTCTACCACCGACTTTTATTTTAATTATTTTACTTTTACAATTTAAACATTCCATGTTTTCACGGTTATGGACTAATAAGTTTTGTTGGAAACGACCATGGACACCCTCTGATGATTCGTAGCTTCTAATGGTTGTCCCACCTTGTTTAATAGCTTCTTTTAAAATTTGACTGGTATATTTGATGATATTATTTATCTCATCACTATTTAATTTATTACTTGGTTTAAGCGGATTTATTTTACTTAAAAAAAGTATTTCATCAGCGTATATATTACCGATACCGGTAATAATACTTTGATCTAGTAAAACGGTTTTAATGGGTAATTTTTTTAGTTTTAGTTTTTGTTTTAAGTATTCTATATTTAGATTATCGTCAAATGGTTCTAATCCTAGTTCATTAAGGGGTTTTTGATTAAATACATCTTCTTTTTTTAATAGATGCATACGTCCAAATTTTCTCGTATCTTTATATCTAAGTTCGGTATTATCATCTAGAATAAAAGCGACATGTTCGTGTTTTTCTCTTTCATCACCTTTATTTCTAATGATATATTTACCCTCCATTCTAAGATGGCTAAGTAGATAGTAGTCATCTAGTTCAAACATTAACCATTTGCCTCTTCTTTTGATATCGTTGATGCGTTGGTTTTTGATCTCTTTATTAAATATTTTAATATCGGGATATTCGATGATATTTGGATATGTTATATCGATATCGACGATTTTTTTATTTAGGACTAAGTCTTTTAATTTATTTTTGACTGTTTCTACTTCTGGTAATTCTGGCATAGCATCACTTCCTAGTTGTATTATAACATTTTTGAACCTATATGTAAACTAAGATACTTTGGATTAAAAGACTTAAAAGGTTATTTTACTTTCACATATTGTTTATTTTTTGATAACAAGCTATCGATATCGACACCTTGATATTTTTTATAATTGCATATGTTTTTAAAATCGCATGTATAGTCGTTTAAAGAACTATATAGTTGATCGGTACTCATTTTATCGCTTGTTAGTTTATTTAAGTAGGTATTTGCTAGAAAGTTACATGTTTCGTTCAAGGTCGTTAAAAATAGCTCCTTATTATCGATTAAATAACTACGAAAATTAAAACAATGGTTTAAAAAGTCAAAATTATATATAAAATTGATGGTTTCTTCTAAACTACTATATTTGGATATTTCTAATACTAAACCTTGTAAATCAGCGTTTAAATACAAGCTTTCCATCGTATCTTTAGTAACTATACGTTCTAATTTTTCGACGATTTTAACGATAGCATTATAACTACAAGCTTTATTAAAGTATCTTCTCGCTAGTAACTCGGTATAAGCTTCCTTTAAAGCGACACCGATAACTCCAGCGGATGATAGTTGATAAAAACCTGAATAGATGACACCTTTACTGATGGTAGCGGATGCCATATGAAATAGCTCGTGGTAGATACAATCGTATTCGTTATTAAAAACGATAATTCTATTTCTTATAATTTGATATAGACCGATAATACCCTCTTTTTTTAGATAATTTTCTAATAAACAGGTATTACTTATTTTTATGGTTTTTAGATTATGATGAAAAATTTTTAAATCGTCATGATTAAAATGATTATCTAAAGTATAGGCAAAATGTTCTAACTTTCCATCAATATCATTATCTTTTAATTTCGTTTTATCAATTGCTTCAAAATTTTTTAACTTAGGTTTAGATATGATAATTTTGGGTTTTTTTAATCTATTTAAAGCACTATTAAAAAAGATGTCAACTAATAAAACGTCGTCATTTATATTAACTTTTTCTTCGATATCTATATCTTTTAACTTTAATAAACATTCCATAATTTACCCCCTTTAAGCTTAAAAGAACTAGTTTTCTTCTAGTTCATCCTCATCGATAACCGCTAAATCTTCAATATCTTCATCGATATCACTACTATCGATATCATCAATATCGATATCGACGTCGACCTCATCACCATCATCGTAGTCATCTTCTTCCATCTCGTCGATTTCTTCGCTTTCTTCACTTTCTAAAGTGTCATCGTCCATATCCATAAGATTGACGGAATGGTTATCACGAACATCCCATTCGTTAGAATCTAAAAGAATAAAGCGTTTATCGGTCGTTAGTAAGGTATAATAATCCCCTATTTTATTAGCGTAATCATCATCACTATAACCTAATAAATCACATATTTGTCTAAAGATTAAAGCTGTATTTAAAGGTTTTTTGCTAGCTTTTAAAATTTCTAATGTTAAGTCATTATAAGACATAAGTTCTAATTCTTCTGGCGATAATTTTTTTAAATCCATATTAATTCCTCCAATTTATCTGATAATTAAAAGTTTCGTTACTATCAACAACAAGGTACTTTATTTTAATACTATCTTCACTTATGACCAAATTTAAAGTCTTAATTTTAATAACGACACTTCCAACGTTTTTAATATTATACTTATTTTCCGTTGTTTTATTCAATATCAATGATATTAAAACGTCGTAATCATCAGTACATCTTTTCATAATTACTTTATTATTAAATATATCGATTATTACTAAAATATCATTTTCTTTAAAAATTAAGTGATTTTTATTTTTAATACCTTTAAATTTGATTACATTGTCAGATATTTTTATTTCACCTTGTATTTTTGCCATAATGTTTTCCCTTTATCACTGAAACATTATAATATACTTATATGTAAAATGCAACTAATTTTGTAATATTTTTACGTTTTTTTCTAATAATAAAATTAGCGAGGTGAAATGATGAAAAAATTTTTGAGGTTTTTACTTGGATTTATGATTATTTCACTTATAATTATGTTGATAGCTTACATTGCTATTTACTTTACAGCTTCTTTAAGTGATGATTTGAATATTAACAGTGCCAACAGCTTTTATTTGTATGATAAAAACAACCAACTTTATAGTGGTCAAGATGATGATTGGGTTAAATTAAGTGATATATCCGATAATTTAATCAATGCTACTTTAGCGATCGAAGATAAGAATTTTTATCGTCATATCGGTTTTGATTATTTAAGAATTATCAAGGCTTTTATTACTAATATGCAAAATGGTAAAACTAGCCAAGGAGCTTCGACGATCAGTCAACAGTATGTTAAAAATTTATATTTGGATTTCAATAAAACATGGGAACGCAAAATCGATGAAGCTTGGTTAACGATGAAATTAGAAACTCACTACTCTAAAGATCAGATTTTAGAGGGATATTTGAATACGATCAATTATGGTGGTATCTATGGGATTAAAAATGCTAGTTCATACTATTTTAATAAAGAACCAAAGGATTTATCCTTAGCGGAAGCTAGTATATTAGCAGGTATTCCTAAATCGCCATCTAATTATTCACCTATAAGTAACCCTAAAAACGCTAAAAAAAGGCAGAAATTAATTTTAAATGCGATGGTTAATAATAATTACATCAGTGAAGATGAAAAAAATAAAGCTTATAAAGAAGAACTTACTTATGTTGGTTCGATAAACGATGATAGTTTAAATACTTTAATGTACTATCAAGAAGCTGTCATCGATGAACTTAAAAATATTGATAGTATTCCAGCTTCTTTTATCTCTACTGGCGGTTTAAAAATATATACGACTTTAGATATGAATGCTCAAAAAATAATGGAAAAAAGTATCAATAAGAACCTTAGTGACTCTAATTTACAGACGTCGATTGTTCTAATGAACCCTAAAAATGGTGAAATTTTAGCTTTAGCGGGTGGTAAAGATTACAGCAAAAGTCAGTTTAACCGAGTTCTTTCTTCTAAAAGACAAGTTGGTTCGACGATGAAGCCATTTCTATATTATACAGCTTTGGAAAATGGCTTTACGGCTTCGACGACTTTTAATAGTACGAAAACGACTTTTATGTTTTCTAATAATAAGACTTATAATCCTGAAAATTATGGTAATGTCTATCCTAACAAACCTATCTCTTTAGCGGCTGCTTTAGCGTATTCAGATAATATTTATGCTGTTAAAACTCACATCTTTTTAGGTGAGGATAATTTGGTTGATTTTGCTAAAAGAATCGGTATTGCGGATAATTTGGAAAGTGTTCCATCTTTAGCGCTTGGTACTAATGAGATCAATATCATCAATATGATGCGCGGATATGCTACTTTTGCTAATCTAGGTTATGAGGTTAAACCGCATTATATAACAAAGGTTGAAGATATTAATGGTAATGTTATATATAAGTATAAGGAAGATAAGAATAGAATTTTAAATGAAAGTACGGTTTATGTTTTAAATGAGCTACTGACTAATTGTTATAATAATAAATTTATCGATTATACTTATCCTACTTGTAGTAGTATCGCTGGTAAAATCACTAAAAAGTACGCTATTAAAACGGGAACGACGGATACTGATGCTTGGATTTTTGGTTTTAACAGTGATGCTTTACTTGGCACGTGGGTAGGATATGATGATAATAGTCCTACTAAATCTAGTGATAGTACGCTTCTTAAAAATCTATGGGTCGATATTATGGAGGGTTATTTAAAAGATAAGGAAGATAATTGGTATGATTTACCTAATAATGTAATTAGTGTTTTAGCTGATCCGATCACTGGTAAATTAGCGACTAAGGATACTGAGAAAGCTACTTTATTATATTATATTAAAGGTACGCAACCGACTAATAATGAAATTAATTTGGAAGAAAGTGTTACAGCTTGGAAAAGTAATGATGAATAAAAGATCTGTTTAGCAGATCTATTTTTTTATAATTTCGACGATATCACCATTTTTTAATAAATTGCTGTTAGCATCGTCGGTATCGATATGTAATTCAAAGTAAGCATCTTCGCTGATTCTGATTTTGACGTGTTTTAGTATCGCTCCTTTTTCGCCCTCGATATTTACGTATACCTCATCTATACCCTCTAATTCGTACATTTTAGCCTGTTTAGGAAGAATATGGATATGTCTATCAGCTATGATGCATCCTTGGGTAGTAACTTGTCCTTTTGGGCCTATAATTGTGATAATTTCGCTATTGTTTAGATCACCTGATTGTCTAATTGGTGGATTAACACCTAGGTAATAAGCATCTGATTTTGATATTTCAACTTGGTCGTAATCTCTAAATGGTAAGATAATTCTTACGTTTTTGAATTCGTTTTTAGGTGTCTTGACGGTAACTGTTTCTAAGGTAGCATATTGGTTTGGTTGGTTTATATCGTTTTTTTTAGTAAATTGGTAATCATTACCAAATAATATATCAGCTGTCGCTTTTTTTAAATGAACGTGTCTATTTGAAATTCCTACGCTTACTTTCATATAATTTATCACTCCTTTTTAATTATATCACAGATTTATACCATTTAAAAAAACTGAATTGATCAGTTTTAATGATTATTTAGCTGGTGCGACTAGTGTCCAAGCTTCTTGTTTAAATTCATCTATTCCTTTTCCTGTGGTTAATATGCCAGTTTTTAAGACTACCACTGGTCTAAAGCCTAGTGCCCAACTATAATTTGTACTATTACTTATAGAACCAGTATTTTGAACAAAAAATAAACCATTTGCATCAGCAGCGTGAAGACCAAGCCAATACATTGCTCCGACTGTTCGCAAATCATTTTCAGTGATATCATAGTTATTAACAATATTTAGAGCTTCTGTTTTAGTCATAATATGGGCTTCTGTAGCGTATTTTTTGTTTAAATACTCTGGATTTGCATGTTCTTTTAATTTATTATCAGCACTTTCGATTGCATGACCTGCTTCGTGATAATAACATTCAGGTATTCCAGCGTGGACAATGGTTACAACTTTACTATCTTTATCTACAGTAAGTACACGCCAACCTTTCATTGATGTTGAGCCTCCACCACTAGTACATACTGATACACTAGTATTTTTGCTTTGACCTTTACTATATCCACCAAATTCTCCTTGTTTTGTTGGTAATTCTACTGTTTCATCCCACGTTCCAGCATCATATGCCACGTAGTCACCCTCTTTAGCTACGTCAGCTAAATAATAAACAACTTTTTGATAATCAGTTACCTGTTTTTCTAGATCATCAACTTTAGATGACTTACCTATTAACTCATCTAATGCCTGTTTAACTGTTGTTAATTCTCCATCTTGTTTTTTGTAGCTCACACTCTCGCTAGTTAGCTGACTAGCTCCATATGTTATACCATTAGTTACCACTAATAGTATAATTATTATTAGTAGATAACCCCCCCCCAAGCCTTATTTTTTCTTTCATTTTTTCTTGTCTCCTCTTCTTTATTTTACATCCTAATTATACTAGATTTATACTATATTTTCAATACTGTTTTACACATAAAAAAAGCTGAATTTTCAGCTATATTATTTCATTTCTACAAGTTGCCATGCTTTTTGATTAAATTCATCTTGTCCTTTTCCAGTAGTTAGAATTTTAGCTTTTAGGACAACTACAGGACGAAAACCGATTGCATATGTGCCATCATCGGCGCTAAGACTACCATCATTATTCACACGCCACATATTTCCTTCGTTATAAGCAGTAGCCAACCAGTATCTAGCTCCAGTTGTTCGTAAATCAACGGGCATTGAATTTGCTTCGTTATAATCTAACGCGTGAACCGAGTCTGCGTAATTTTTATTTAAATATTCTGTACTAGCTCGACTATTCATTTTGTCTATACTACTAGTCTCATCATTATAGTAATAGTAACATTCAGGTTGACCGGCGTGCACTATTGCTACAGTTTTAGTATCCTTATTTACATTAAGTACACGCCAACCTTGAAAACTAGGAGCTAACGCATTACATGCTACACTGGCACTTTTACTATAATCTTTTGTATAACCACCAAAATCTCCCTCTTTTGTTGGTTTTCCAACGCTTTCTTTCCATGCTCCTAAGTCATAAGCTACGTAATCTCCTATGTTAACAACATCTGATAAATAACGAATTTCTTTTTCGTAATCTGTTACCTTTTCCTTTAAACTATCAATTTCAGTTAATGACTTACCTATTAACTCATCTAGAGCTTTCTTTACTGTTATAGTTTCACCATTTTTTGTGTAGCTCACACTCTCGCTAGCTAGCTGACTAGCTCCATATGTTATACCATTAGTTACCACTAATAGTATTAATATTATTAGTAGATAACCCCCCCCCAAGC
>CANRCZ010000030.1 GCA_947629265.1 uncultured Bacilli bacterium
GATTTTACCCCTTCTTTTAGTGTCCTTTTTTTAGGATCCCTTCTTCTTTAAATGTCCATACTTATGGGTATATTATAGTTTGCTATTTCTTGGCATCCCTCTTTTTTACCCTCTTTGATGCCTTTTTTCATACCTTTATTGATACCATCTAGTGTATATATTCTTTTATTCCAATAGTCATCATTGAAGAATTTAGCTAAACTTTTATCACTTGTATAATCTTTTAGCCATTTATTCAAGTTCATCAGTATCTTGTCTCCTTTCGATATATTTTCTCTTTCTTCTTCTGTATTTGCATTTATAAATCTTAACCACTTAGTAAATCTACTTTCATTATATTCTTTATTGTTTAAAAAATCAAGCGTATAGAATTTCATTTTTATATCATCATATCCTATATATTTAGTATTTTTTAATTGTCTTTTTATTTTATATTCTTTTGTACTTAATTTTTCAATTATATTTAATTGTTCTACTTTGATTAATGATTTATACTTTTTCCCTACTTGTAATTGCAAGGATACTATTTTCATTAGATAAAATCTGCTTTTTTTAAATGCTTCGTCATTAAGTACTTTATACATTTCTAGATTTATAATAAGTTTATTATCTACTAACACTATTAGATCACACCTATTAGCTTTTTCTTTATAGTTACTATTTGGTATACTACTTTCATATGATACTTGTAGTTTTTTATTTAATGATCCTTGTTTTAATTCTAGATAACTTTCTATAAAGTCCTCTAGATATTTTATATTATTCTTATTACCAAATGTTTCTTTAAACAGTTTATCATTTGTTAATTTTATAAATTCATATTCTAAATTACTTTTAATACTTATCACCTCCCTGAATTACAAAACAATTAAATGTTTCTATCATATATCTAAACTTTGTCTATTTTTGTTGAATTTTATTTTTTGAAACAAAAAAAACGTAATTTATAAGTTACGTTTTCAGACTGTTGACAAATAGGTAAATATTTTTACTTATTTGTCTTTTATTTTGAAAAATTATATGTATTATCGAAAAAAATGTTAATGTTTAGTGTATTTCTACACTAAGCATAATGGTGTGTTGCAAATTTCTTTAAATTCATGCACGCATAAAGTAGAGTCAACTCTCGGTGGACTCTTTCTTTTGTCCTAAAGTATGTATTCCTTAGTCCATACTTCATTTTTCCATCTGCAAAGACTCTCTCTATATGTTGTGGTCTTTGTCTATATATTTCTTGTACATCTTTATGATGTCTATATTCATTTGTCATCTCTTTATACTCCTCCCATACATGTCTCAATATTTGTTTATATTTACTTTTTGTACATTGTTCTTTAAATGGACAATTCTTACAATCTTCTTCACATGCTTTATAAATTATATATCCATTTTTATCTATTCGACCTGTTGGGATTAAGTCTTTTTCATTTGGACAAATATATATGTCATTATATTCATCATATACAAATTCATATTTTTTTAAATATCCTTTTCGATACCCCTTTCTTGTATATGGAAATGCTGGTATCATTTCTAAGTCTATAATAGTTTTACATATATGTGATGTTAGATAAGCTGCATCTCCTACAAAATATTTTATATTTGTTATATCAAAGTGATTTATTAAATTTTCAAAAGATTGATAAAAAGAAATTGAGTCATGGACATTACTTCCATTTGTATCTACTGTTAATACATAATTATTATTTTCACATATTACACTTGTATTATATCCAAACATTTTTTCTTTATCACTTTTATATAACATTCCTGCATCTTTATCTACATTACTTACTATTATTTCTTTTTCTCCAATGACTTCTTCCGTATCTACTTCTTCATTACACTTTACTATTCTTTCTACTTCCTCAAAATATTCTTCTTCACTTAGAGCTTCCTCATGTAATCCTTTTAAAGCTATTTCTAAATCTAATTCCTTTTGATATTTTTTCGCTTCTATTTTTACCATTTCCTTATGATTTTTCTTTTTATTTGCATATGCTTTTGTATGAGTTGAATCTATATATACTGCTGTCATATCTAAACAATTCCAATTTATTAATAATTCTATTACTTTATCAAATACTGTTTGTAACAGATCTTTTTCCAATTTACAAAATTTTCTTTTATAATTTTTTGAATATGTTGAATGGTCTGGGACATCTTCATTTAAGTTATATCCAATAAACCATCTATATAAATTATTATATTTTAAATTTTCATATGTTCTTCTTAAACTATCCTCATGAAAAAGGAACTTTAATATATGAATTTTTACTAAAACTACAGGATCTATACTTTTTCTTCCTATTTTAGAATATAGTTTTTCTACTTCATCATATACAAAGTTCCAATCAAAATGTTTTTCTATCACTCTTAAAAAATGATCTTCTGGTACCATACTATCTAAATTTACTATTTCACATGAATAATTTCTTATTGGTCTTTTAGTCATTGACATTTTTATCACTCCTTACTTTAACCACTTTTATTATAACATTTTTTCACAATAAAAGCGAGAGTTATCAATGACTTTTTTGGTTAAAATAAGGATCATTTTCTCTCGCATCTTCATTATACTATATTTTGAAAAATAATAAAAGACTGTTTTCAAATTTTTTTATTTGTCAACAGTCTGAAAACGTAATTTATAAGTTACGTTTTATATTTTAATCTTGTACTACTAGTGTCCAAGCATTTGGATTTCCTACTTTATCGGTTGTTTGACCTGAGGTTAAAATATTAACTTTTAATTCTATGACAGGGCGGAAACCGTATGCACTACTGTTTTCGTAGCCATTAATGCCACCTGAGGCGTTCACGCTATACAAGCCGTTACTTGTGTATTCAGTAGCCAGCCAATAATAATCTCCAGTCTTTCGTAAAGTATCACTAGCAGTAGTAATAGCGTCTACATCTTCCTTTGTTATCGATCTAGCTGATTGAGCGTATTGATTTACGTACGTGTCTTGAGCTCTGTCATTTAATGTTTTTAAACTTATACTGCTATTTCCAAACGCATGATAATAACATTCGGGTTGGCCGGCGTGGACTAGGTAGACTTTTCCATCTACTTTTTTAAGTACGCGCCAGCCTTTTAAGTCTGTTGTACCATTATCACATTTTGAAACACTTGCATTCTTACTTTGACTATTTGTGTATCCACCAAAATTTCCTTGTTCTGTTGGTATTTCAGCATCTGTTTCCCAATCACCGGCATCATAGGCAACATAATCGCCTACATTGGCTACATTAACTAAATAATCATTTACTTTTATATCAACACTTGCACTTTTTCCATTTACAGCTTTTGCTGTTATTTTAGCAGTTCCTAAACCTGTTCCTGTAACTTTACCTGTACTATCAACCTTAGCTATCTTTTCATCACTACTCTTCCAAGTTATTGTTTTATTTGTTACACTATCAGGTGTTATATTAGCTGTTAATTGTAATGTTTCACCTTTTATTACTGTATCAGAATCTTTACTTATTTCGATGCTTTCAGCATATACGTCATTGCTTCTACCTAATACTGTATAATCATTACCATCGTAATTTACTAAGTATCCACTTATAACCAACGTGGCTTTTATCACATTTCTTTTATCATCGATTTCGATACTACCACTATCTGGTTTTGTTTCCTTTAGTTCTACTAGTTCATTTAATTCAGATACAGAGTAAGTCTCACCTGACTCTAATTTTTCTGAACCACCATCTAGTTCACTAGTTATCATATAAGTTTCTACTGCTTTAATATAGCTTGTAGCACTAGCTTTTGCTGCTCCCTCTCTAGCTTTATTTATTAAGTTTAAAACAATCGGTGTTGCAATCAAGGCTATGATTGCTAATATTACTATTACTGCTAACAATTCTATTAGCGTAAATCCCTTATTTTTTAGGGTTGAATAACCCCCCCCCAAGCCTTATTTTTTCTTTCATTTTTTCTTGTCTCCTTTTCTTTATTTTACATATCAATTATACTAAATTTATATCTTATTTTCAATACTTGTTTATTTCATTTCAACAAGTTGCCATGCTTCTTTATTTCCTACTTGGTCTGATCCTTTACCTGTAGTTAAAATATTTGATTTTAATTCTATGACTGGACGGAAACCATAAGAGTTTCCATGGGTATCACTACCGTTGAATATTATACCATTAGGGTGTACGCCCCATAAGACGTAGCTGGAGCTACTGCCGTTGTAAGCAGTAGCTAGCCAATAATTAGATCCAATTGCTCGTAATGTATTCTCTGTAGCTTCCTTATTATTTGTAATAGCATATGCTTCATCATAGCTCATTGCATGAGCCGATGATGCATATTTTGAATTTACGTATGTACTCTGAGCTTTCTGATTTAATTTTTCTACAGTGTCGGTGTTCAATTGATTAGCACCATGGTAGTAACATTCAGGTTGACCGGCGTGAACTAGGGTTACAGTCCTTGTTGATGGTTCGACTTTAAGAACACGCCAGCCTTTTAAATCTGTAGGATAGGAGCATGCAACACTTGAATTTTTGCTTTGTCCTTGAGTATATCCACCAAATTCACCTGGTGTAGTTGATATTTCTTTTGTTTTATCCCACGTTCCAGCATCATAATTTACATAATCTCCAACCTTTACCATATCAGCTAAATATGCATATTTATAATCTTTTACATGTTCTTTCAAACTATCAATTTCAATTAATGATGAATTAATTAATTCGTCTAAGGCCTGTTTAACCGTTGTCAACTTTCCATCTTGTTTTGTATAGATAACACTTTCACTAGACAAATTATCTACAGCATAACTAATACTACCCATTAAAACTACACCTATAAATATCCCCAAAAATATTTGTTTTCCTTTTAATTTACTTACGATTTTACTCATATTCCCTCCTTATAACATATACGCGTATAGCATACTTATATTTTATATTATACTATGCGTAACGCGTACTGTCAAGCAATGAGGTACGCGATGTGAGAAAATATCTTTGAGGTGAACTATATGATAAACAAAATCATATCAACCATGCGTAAGAACGCTAAACTAACACAAAAAGAACTTGCTAAAAAATGTAATATCGCTACAACTACTTTAAGTGGTTACGAAATCAATCATAGAGAACCTAACTTTGAAACAATCGAAAAAATTGCAAACATGTGCAATTACGAAATATTATTCAAAAATAAAGAAAATGGTGATATTTTAACCACCAAAAACATTAGTCGAAAGGAACTCTAGTAATCGATATCAGCGATTTTAAAACTACTAACTGAAGCTGCATCGATATCATCATATCTAGCTTTAAATTTCCAAGTAGCTTTAGGCGCTAAAGTATCAATATCAGCCATAGCAGAACCTAAAATATTGCCATCTTTATCATAGACTGTATATTCTAAGTAGACATAATCGAGACTTTCATCGTCCTTATTAACTAAATATCCCTCGATATAATAAGTTTTAGTTGCATCATCATAATAACCTTTAACATCTTTTTTAATGATGATATCATCATCTTTAATACTACCATCATTTTGGATTTTATAATCACGATTATCAAAGATATCAAATGCTACAAAACCGATTAAAAATAAACCTGGTAAAAGCATAAGTAAACCATAAATAATCGATATGACAATAACGATAATTAACCCCTTATCTTTTTTCTCTTTCATAAATTACCTCCTTATTTCATTTTGCTTCTAGGATGAGCTTCTAAATAAACTCTTCTAAGTCTTTCATTAGATATATGTGTATAAATCTGTGTTGTTTTTAAATTTTCATGACCTAATAATTCTTGAACACTCCTTAAATCAGCACCCCCATCTAATAAATGAGTTGCAAAAGTATGTCTTAAAACGTGGGGTGAAATATGACTTTTAAGGTTACCATCTCTAGCTATTTTATTTATTATATATCTGACTCCTCGATCAGTAAGAGGATCACCATTTTTATTTAAAAATAAGTAGTTATTTTTTTTTATATCTTGATAATAATCTTTTAAATAAATTTTAAGCAGATTATCTAAATAAGAACCATAAACTAAGTATCTTTCTTTATTACCTTTACCTAATATTTTAATTTTTTTATCATTAAAATTAATATCACTTATTTTAATACTTACTAATTCACTAACACGACAACCAGTTGAATATAAGGTTTCTAGTATTAAAGCATCTCTAAAGCCTAATTTATCACTTTTATCGGGTATATTAAATAAGATTTCTAATTCATCATAATATAAAAAATTAGGTATTTTTTTTTCTAGTTTAGGACTAGATACTAGGATAGTTGGATTATCATCGATGATATTTTCACTTTGAAGATAGTTAAAGAAACTTTTTAAGGAACTTATATGTCTAGCGATCGATTTAATAGCGTATTTTTTATCATATAGATATTCTAAATATTTGCGGATATCTTTATAGGTTATATCTATTTTATTATTCGTAAATTCAATAAATAAATCTAAATCTTTTTGATATGACTCTCTTGTTTTAATCGAGTAATTTCTAACACTATATATGTAATTTAAAAATTCTTCTTCGTACTTTTTCATATTAAACTCTCTTCATAATCTGATAATGACTGTTTAAAATAGAATTATCTTCATCACCAGACATTTGAATTAATTCATCAGGATAGAAATATTCTTCTGTTTCATCCATTAAATCTAAATCGTTTTGGTTATCTTTTATATTTATATTTTGATAGGTTGAAACAGGTTTCTTTTTATTACTTTTAGCAAGAGAGATAATCTGTCTAATCGTATCATATTTTTGGTTAGAAAATAGATCTTTTTTAAATTCTTGCATCATTTTGGTATAACCATTTCTGATATTTGGTCTTTTATTATAGATTATTTTTGATTGATAAAGACTAAAGATACCATCATAGTCATTTTTATGATTTCTATAATCGATACTAGATATCGTCTTAACTAAATTTAAATCACTTAGAATACTATCTATAATTTTTTTAGTATCTTTATATAAAACTTTTTTTCTAGTTTTACCATAATTACTATCTGCTAATAAAACGATATAACCGTTATTTTTTTTACTTAAACTGTTTAAATAGCTCATATTTTGTCTTAAGTAATTACTGATAGACTCTTGATATTTATTTCTTATATCTAAGGAACTATTAAAGGACATGGTATATTCATCTAGGATATCTTTATCATGTTGTTCTAAAACGAGATATTTTTTTAGTTCTTTATCTAGTACTAAACATAATGAACGGATATTTTGATTATAATATACTCTTAAGTCACGATAGTTTTCATATTTTTTAAAGTAGTTGATAATATTTATAGATTTATTTTGACAGTCACTTAAAAATTCTACGACCTCTTTATCTTTAAAATATTTTTGTAATTTGTTTAAACAATGGGGATTTGATAGCAACTTAAATAATAAATCCATATCTTTTTTAAATATATCTAAATTACTATCTATGACACCTGTTTCGTTATTATATAGGTTTTTAGCGATTTGATAAAGGTTTTGATCGTGCATGATAACTGGTAAATAGTCATAATCTTTAATTAATAGTTTACCATTTTTCATATCTTCACTGACACACTTATTTTTAATAGCGTTATCGATGAATGTGTTGTTATAGTATAAAACTAAATAATCTATTTCATGCAATCTGACACTATCTTTTAAACCCTCTTTATTGTTTATTTTAATCAATGTTTTTTCGTTATTATTTGTTACATATAATCTAGCCATTGGTATTTAACCTTTCTAATGCTTTATTCAAATTATCTAAACTGACGTATTCTAATAGTTCTTCTTTTTTAGCATATTTTAAGTAATCTTCGTTTATGTATATATCATAGATATAAACCTCGTTATTATCGCTATATTTTATTCTTTTGGTTATAAAGTTTTCGTCGTTGATGATATAGTTTTCTTTATATATTTGTCTTTCTACAAACACGTAGCCCTCGATATTTTCGTGACTATTTACTTGTAAGTTATCGATTAAGCTTAAATTTTCGATATGTTTTTTTACGTATTCATGATAACAGTTACTGTATTCTTTTTCAAAGTTTTGTTTGATTAATTCGTTATTAGTTTTTAAGGCTTTACTTAATTTTTCGACCTCTTCGTTATATCGATTGATTTTATAGATGATATTTTTGATATTCAAATCTTCTAACATGTAATCTAGTTTGTTTAAATAGCATTCGATTAAAATTTTAAACATCGTCATTTTGCTGTTTAAGCTATATTTTAAGCCATTGATACGACATATTAATTCATCATCCATCATCATGAATAATTTGGTTATTTGTTCTTTAGTTGAGTATTTGCTTAATTTATCGATAAGTGATGATATTCCCTCGTCTTCGGACAATAAAATTTCGTCTTCACCGATGATGAGTATCAGCATATCGATGATATTTTTTTCGTTTTGATAGTTATTTGATGTGTATTTAGCGTTTATTCCCTCTAATACTGCTAAACCGATACTTGATTTATAGTTAGATATTAAAAAGTCATTATGTAAGACGGTATATAGATCGTTATAGGCTACTAATTTGCTAGCGTGTCTTAGTTCGTGATATAAATTTTCTTCTAAGTTATTTGGGTTAATAGCGATTATGTAATTAAATTTATCGAAATAGCTACGGCCATTTGTTTTGATTATTTTGATATTTTTTAAGTTATATGCTAAAACTTGTAAATCATCTTTGTTATGTTTTAATACGTATTTTTTGATTATTTCTTTATATTCTTCACCGATATTTGGATTGTTATCGATTATCTCTTCTATATCGAAAGTATCTGGTAAGTAATCTTTTATTTCTTCTAAGGTTATTAAGGTTTTAGGTTTATTTAATCCTTCTATTTTTTTAGTGACGCCATTCATTTTATTTTTTATTAGTTTAAAATGATTGCATACTCTGTAAGCTTTATAGTAAACATTGATATTTAGGGTAAATTTAAAATAGTTACTAAGTAACTGCTTTGTTTTGTTATCACTATAGTAGATACCGTTATTTTTATAATTAAATAGCATATCTAGGTATAAAAATGAGTTTAATGATGGATATTCTAAGTTATCCTTGATAAACACTCTTATACCTAAACTATTAGCATATATTTGGTACCATACATTCTGATAGTTTACTTTGCTTAATTTTAACCACTTTCCATCCTCTAATATGTTCATATTTTTTCAACTCCCTATGCAGGATCGATACTAACTATTTTATTTAAATTATTGTAGATTACTTTATATCCCCCAATGGTGATATCAGCGTTTGTTACGGTGTAGTTATCGTTTATAGTGATAGTTCCATCGCTTGGTAGGTCGCCACTAACCTCAATTAAGGTATTGATAGCTGGATAAGGTACACCATCGATAACGGTTTCTTGATTGGTATTGTATGTATTATTTTCAGGTAGTTCTATTTTTCCTTTTTCTAAAGCTGATACTTTTAGATATGTTTCAACGGCAGTTATATAGTCTAAAGTACTGTTACTTGCTACTTGTTTTTTACCGTTATTTAATACTGATGAGATGTTTGGTATAATAATAGCGGACATTAAAGCTAGTATTACCAAAACGGCTAGTAGTTCAACTAGTGTAAATCCTTTTTTCAAATCGATCACTATCCTTTCATATATTATAGCATATTGTTGGTTTTTATACAATTTTTTTAAAGAAAAAAACACATCTATGATGCGTTTTCATCGATATAATCTGTATTTACGTTGTCATCGATTTCTTTTAGGATATCATCATCGACGTCATCTTCGATAATATCCCATGGTTCCTCGTCATCCTCGATTGATATTTTCATTTTCTTTTCGCCAACGATTTCAACACCTAATTCTTTTTCGATATCGAAATTGATACTTCCGTCATCTAATATATTCACTTTGGTACAGTTAGGTTGTTTTAAAACTCTAACAATAATATCGGTATCACTTGATAAATCAGCATTATCTTTAATTTTTAAATTAAATAGGTCGTTATAATCGATTTTTTTATTAACGACGGTTGTTTTGGAATCGTTTTCGTATGAGTACCAAATATTTACGTCGTAAGAACCGTCAACACCAATTTTGTCGCCTGATTTATATCCTTTAAATTTATGGTTTATAACCCAACAACCTAATACGGTAGTTGGAGTAGCTTCTGGTGTTATTGTGTAGTTATTTTTGAAATATTTTTTACCTTTACCAATGACTGCTTTTGTTACTATTTCTTTAAATGCCATCGTTATCTCCCCTTTCATTTTAGCTTATGCTCAAACTATTGAAAAAGTTCTCGTTTTACAAAAAAATAATTTAGATTATCTCTAAATTATTTGATATATTTTAAACTTGTACTATCTACTTTGTTTAAGTTTACGGTTTGGTTATTGTAATTAATCTGTAAGTTGTCATTAACTACTTTTATGATATTTTTGCTATCGACGTTTTCTAATGTCGTAACATCACCGTTTTGACTTAAAACGATACTATCTGTTACGTTACTATATTTACCTTGTAAGTTATAAGGTGTTTGTTCGCTGATATAGTATTTGAATGTTTTATCGCTATTTAGGACAAGTTCAAATTCGATTGTTTTATTGTTATCTTGAATACTACCATAGTATGTACCGCTATAGTCGTAAGTCTGTGTTGTTGGTTCTTCGACTTTTTCTTCAACCTCTTCTTTTGGTTTTACGATACTATAGTCGATTTTTTTCCAAAATGGTAAGACTTTAAAGTCTCTTAGGTTTAAATCAGCGTAGTCGATAATTTTATAACCGATAGCTTTATATTCGATGATATTGCTATCATTATATGTATGTACCTCTTTGTTGTATGTAAGGATTGGTTTTATTTTAAAGTATGCTAGATAACGGTTCGCTACTAGGGTTCCAACCCAAATGATCAATAGTATTTCTAATAATACAATTACTTTTTTCATATATACCTACTTTCTATTAAAATATTACCATATATTGTTATCTATGTAAATGCTAAGATATATGGTTTATCGGTTATTATGTTAATTTTTTGTAAATAGTACTTTTTGATATCTTTTTTATTATTTACTGTCCATATGAATGTTTCTTTAGCGTATTTTTTATCTACTTTGTAATGTAGTGATACGAAATCTAATTTGGATATATCTTTGTTACTATTTATGATATTTAAGATGATTAATCCTATTTTACATTTAGGATATTTGTTTTTAAAAGATAATGCTAATTCGTAATATATGGTATGGATTATTATGTTCAAATGTTTATATTTTTTGATTATTTTATAGAGTATATCGATTATTTTTTTATCATTATCTTTTATTTCTATTATTATCAATTTTTTGGTTTTAATACTTTTTAGTAGGTTATTTAGGGTAATTAATTTTAAGGTACGAGCTTTATTATATTTGATTATTTTGTTGTTATGGATAAAGCTATGGTTTAAAACTAGTTTATTATCTTTAGTTAATCTGATATCACATTCAACTCCTGAGACATAGCTACTACGTAAGGTACTTATGATAGCTTGTTTGGTATTTTCTTTGTATCCATATATATCGTTTCCTCGATGTGAAATAACCATGTTATCACCAATATAATATAATTAAAATGTTAAAAAAAATTACAGATTTTTCTGTAATTATTTTTTTAGATCATCAATATATTTTTTTAGATTACTAGCGTTTTCACCTAAGATTATTTTTAATTGGTTATCGATTTCAACTATACCTTGTGCTCCTAATTTTTGAATTCCATCTTTATTAACAACATTGGTATCTTTTAAATTGACGATAAATCTTGATTTATTGACCTCATAATCTAAAATGTTATCTCTACCACCTAGGTAATTAACTAATTTATTAACCTCTAGTTTAAAGTCTTTTCTTTTTGATTTAGCGATCGCTAATGCGATAATCACTAGGATAACTATAATTATTATATATTGTACTGTTGTATTCATTTAATCACCATGTATATTATACTATATTTTTTATAAAATTAAAAGATAATAATTTTTATAGGTGTAGATTATATATTTATGGTGCAATTAATGTCCAAGCTGGTTGACCGAATTCATCTGTTCCTTTTCCTGTTGTTAGGATTTTTGATTTTAGAACGATTACGGGACGGAAACCCCATGAATAGTTATTACCGCCACCATAGATATTACCGGTAAAGCCAACACCATATAAGTTAGTGTTACCATCTATAGTAGCCAACCAATAATAATCTCCTGTTTTTTGTAAATCATCAGTAGTAGAACTTGTACTACCAGTAATTGCTTTGGCTTCTTCATAATTTAATGCATGGGCGGAGTCTGCATATTCATTTTTATATTCATTTGCACGGTCATTTAATGCTTTTACACTTGCTTCACTATATCCACCACCTGCATGATAATAACATTCGGGTTGACCGGCGTGGACTAGATAGACTTGATTACTTACAACTTTTAAAACACGCCATCCTTTTAATTGTGTTTTATAACTGTCACTATTACACCATTCTACACTATTATTCTTACTTTGACCATTTGCATATCCACCAAATTCTCCCTGCTTTATTGGTTTGCTAGCACTTTCTTTCCATTCACCTGCATTATAATCTACATAATCACCAACTTTAACGGCATCCGCTAAATATGCATATTTATAAACTTTTGCATGTTCTTCTAAATCATCAACTTTAGATGACTTAGTTATCAACTCATCTAATGCTTGTTTTACTGTTATAGTTTCACCATTTTTCTGGTAGCTTACACCATCGCTAGTCAATTGACTAGCTCCATACGTAATACCATTAGTTACCACTAATAGTACTAAAATTATTAGTAGATAACCCCCCCCCAAGCCTTATTTTTTCTTTGGGATGTTATCATTTTTTTAGACAACTTTATGAGA
>CANRCZ010000031.1 GCA_947629265.1 uncultured Bacilli bacterium
TCATCAATTTTGATAAATTTGGAAAGAAAAATGATAATTTTCCAAATAAATTTATTAATACTATTTAAAAATTTAATAATAACTGATATAATTTTAGACATGACATTACCTCGATTCTAGTGTCTTGTGTTTCTAAAAACATTATATCGAGTAATGTCATTTTTTGATAGATAAAAATAGCGATTCTATATAAAAATTACTTTCCAAAAGGAAGTGATTGAAAAAAATATAGAAAAGCATAGATAAATAAAGAAAAAAACAGGTAGTTTGTATATAAACTATGCACACTACCAAAATTAATAAGAGGTGAAGATATGAAAATAGATACTATGTGTTTAATAGCTGATAAAATTAATAATGTTGAAACAGCCAAAAGTTTAATAAAAGGATTAGAAATTTTTAAAGAAAATGAAATTAATTCACTATTAGATGAGTTAGAAAAATGTGAATATAATGAGCTTGCATGTGATCTTGCTGTCACTGAAACTGTTATAGTAAATAGAACCTTAAAAGAACATATAAAATTGATATGGGCTTTAAAAGACTGTGACTACAATTTGTATGCTTATTTGATTGCTACCAATAAGCATGTGTTAAATAAACGAACAACTGATGAACAAATCGCTTTAATGAAAGTTTTAAAAGAGTGTAATTATAATGAATATGTATGCGAAATTGCCGTCCGTGATAGTGTCTTAAATAAACGAACAAATGAAGAACAAATCACTTTAATACGAGCTTTTAAAGAGTGTGAATATAATATGGCTATCTTTCGTATCATTGTCGATATGGATGTTTTAAACAATAGAACCTTAAAAGAACATTTAAAACTAATAAAAATTTTAAAAGAGTGTGACTATAATTCACTTGTATATAACCTTGCTACCGATCCTAATTTACTTAAATTACCTATTGAAAAGCATTTAAAATTAATCCAAGCTTTTGAAGACTGTAATTATAATATAAAGGCATATCCACTTGTTGTTAATGTTAATTTATTAAAATTATCGATTGAAAAACATTTAAAGTTAATCTATGCTTTAAAAGACTGTGAATATGAAAAATTAGCGTATGACCTAGCTGTCAATCCCGATTTATTAAAATTAGATATCGAAGAACATTTAAAATTAATGCAAGCTTTTAAAGAGTGCGAATATAATAAATTTGCATATTATATAGCGATCGATAAGAATGTGTTAACTGATAAAACAATCGATGAACATATCGCTTTAATGAAAGCCTTAAAAGACTGTGATTATAATTATTTTGTCTCTTTAATTGCCATTAATAAGAATATTTTAACTAATAAAACAATCGACGAACATATCACTTTAATGAAAGCCTTAAAAGACTGTGATTATAATACATCAGCATATGAACTTATTATCGATCATAATTTATTAAAATTAGGTATTCAAGAACATTTAAAACTAATAAAAATTTTTAAAGAATTTGAGTATGACAAATGTATTTTTAATGAAATTAAATCTGGATGTACGATAGAAAAACTTGAAAATAAATATAAAAAAATTCCTTTTGATAAAGGTTTAGATGGGATAAAAAACATTGATGAAATGAAAGAGTATTTTAATCAACTTAAAGAAGATAATTTAGATGATGTTAATAGCAAAACCCTAGTATATAAGTATAAAAAATAGTGTGAATAAAACACATTATTTTTAATTATTATACTTGTAATACGTATTTAAAATTGTTATAATAAACAATTAATAAGAGGTGAAGATATGAAAATAGATACGATGCGTTTAATAACAGATAAAATTAATGATATTGAATTAGCTAAAAAGTTAATAAGAGGATTAGAGAATTTCAAAGATAATGAAATTAAGTTGTTATTAGATGAACTTGAAAAATGTGAATATAATGAACTTGCATGCAATCTTGCAATCGATCAAACTGTTTTAGCAAATAAAACTATAGAAGACCGTGTAAAATTGATCCAAGCTTTAAAGGACTGTGAAAATGCTTATAACATTGCTATCGATAAAAATGTCCATGCAAATAGAACAATCGATGAATGTATCACTTTAATGCAAGTTTATAAGGAATACGACTATGTTTGGGATGTCTTTTTAATCATAACTGATAAAAATGTCTTAGAAACAAGAACAACTAAAAAACAAATAAAATTAATTAAATTCTTAAAAAAATGTGAATATAATGAATATGTATATAGAATTATAGTTAATAAAAATGTCTTAAATAGTAAAACAAATGCTGAGCAAATCACTTTAATGAAAGCTTTTAAAGAATGTGATTATAATAATTTTGTATATGAACTTATTATCGACCCTAATTTATTAAAATTAGATACCCAAGAACATTTAAAACTAATTCAAATTTTTAAAGACTGTGGGTATGATGATTACATTTTTTGTGAAATTAAATCTAGATGTATAACAGAAGAAATGGAAAATAAATATAAAAAAGTTACTTTTGATAAAGGTCTAGATGATATAAAAACCCTTGATGAAATGAAAGAATACATTAATCAACTTAAAGCAAATAAATTAGAAGATATTAATAGCAAAACTTTAGTATATAAATATAAAAAATAATGTGAAAATAAACACATTGTTTTTAATTATTATACTTGTAATACGTATTTAAAATTGTTATAATAGACAATTAATAAGAGGTGAAGATATGAAAGTAGATACTATGCGTTTAATAACAGATAAAATTACTGATGTTGAACTAGCCAAAAAGTTAATAAAAAAGTTAATGAAAGGATTAGAAAATTTCAAAGAAAATGAAATTAATTTGCTATTAGATGAACTTGAAAAATGTGAATATAATGAACTTGCATGCAATCTTGCAATCAATCAAACTGTTTTAGCAAATAAAACTATAGAAGACCGTGTAAAATTGATCCAAGCTTTAAAGAAATGTGAATATGATGAAGATGCTTATAACATTGCCATCAATGAATACGTTCATGAGTATAGAACAATAGATGAATGTGTCGAGTTAATGAGAGTTTATAAGGAATGTGAATATGTTTGGTCTGTTTATTGTCTAGCTAAAGATCATAACAATTTGTTAAAATTACCTATCGATGAACAAATCGCTTTAATACGAGCTTATAAAGAATGTGATTGCAATAAATTTGCATATAAACTTGCTAGAAATGAGAATGTATTAATAGTACCACTTGAAAGACGTTTAAAACTAATGCAAGCTTTAAAAGAATGCGACTATGATGTAGTTTCATTTAAAATTGCTATCGATTATACTGCTTTAAAGGAAAAAACAACCGATGAACAAATAACTTTAATGAAAGTTTATAAGGGATGTAACCTTGGATGGTTTGACTACAACTGGCGAACCGTTGATTATTTATTAAAATTACCAAATGAAATACATATAAAATTATTCCAAGCCATAAAAGAATGTGAATATAGCTTGTCTGCGACTGAAATGGCAGGTGCTGAAATTGTCTCAAAATATCGAACAATATATGAACACATCACTTTCATGAAAGTTTATAATGAATGTAATCATGCATATGATGCACGTGTATTTAACCTTATTACCTCTCCTGATTTATTAGAATTACCTATGGAAGAGCATTTAACAATAATAAAAACTTTCAAAGAATGTGAATATAAATTGGATGTCTATAAAATCGCTATCAATCTAAAATTACCAACCGAAAAACTTTTAAAATTAATGAAAATTTCAAAAAGATTTTACGATGTTTTACATTCATATGAAATCATTACCAATCCTAATTTATTAAAATTAGATATAGAGGAATAAGAATACGCCGCTTTATTCCAAGTTTATGAAGAAAGCATGTATAATTATCGTGTATATGCCCTTATTACCAACCCTAATTTATTAAAATTAGGTATCGAAGAACATTTAAAACTAATACGAGTTTTCAAAGAATGTAAATATAATGAATGTGTATTTAGCCTTATTATCGATCCTGATTTATTAGAGTTAGGTACTGAAGAACACTTAAAATTAATTAAATTCTTTAAAGAAGAGGAGTATAATAGGAGTGTTTTTGATGAAATTAAATCTGGATGTACACTAGAAGAGATTAAAGATAAACACAAAAAAGTTACTTTTGATAAAGGTCTAGATGATATAAAAACCCTTGATGAGATGAAAGAATACATTAATCAACTTAAAGAAAATAAATTAGAAGATGTTAATATCAAAACATTAGTATATAAGTATAAGAAATAATGTGAATAAAACACATTGTTTTTAATTATTATACTTGCAATATATATTTAAAATTGTTACAATATTTAGCTAGCAAGAGGTGAAGATATGAAAATAGATACTATGCGTTCAATCGCTTTAAAAACTGGTGACGTTGAAAAAGCCAAAATTTTAATAATAAGATTAGAAAATTTTAAAGAAAAAGACATTAAATTAATATTAGATGAACTTGAAAAATGTGAATACGATACACTTGCATGTATAATAGCAGCCGATAGAAATGTTTTAAATAATCGAACACCAATTGAACAGATAAAATTAATTAGAACCTTAAGAGAATTTGATTATAATAAATGGGCATATGAGATCGCTATTGATAAAAATGTCCTAGAAAGTAGAACAGTCGACGAACAAATAAGATTAATTAAAGCTTTAAGAAAATGTAGCTATGAATGGTTTGCCTTTCAAATCGTAGTTGATGAAGACGTATTAAATTATCGTACGATCGATGAACAAATAACATTAATGCAAGTTTTAAAAGAATGTGAGTATGACTGGTATGCGTATGATATCGCTATTAATAAAGACATATTAGCAAACACTACCTTAGATGAACAAGTAGCATTAATGCGAGCACTAAAAAACTGTGATTATAATAGATATGTTTATCAAATCATTATCGATATTAATGTTTTAAATAATAGAAATGTCCAAGAACATTTAAAACTAATTGAAGCTTTTAAAAAATCTAGATATGAAAACTTGATATATGAAATAATAACCAATATAGATATCTTAAAAAATAGAACAAACACTGAACATATAAAATTGATTAAAGCCTTAAAAACCTGTGACTATGAACTAAAAGCCTATAAAATCGCTATCAATAAATATGTCTTAGTTAGTACAACCATCGATGGACAAGTAGCATTAATCCAAGCCTTAAAAGAATGCGATTACAATGACCTTGCCTATAAAATCGTCACCAATTACGATCTTTTAGATGATAGAACAATCGAAGAACAGATAACATTAATGAAAATATTAAAAGAATGTAACTACAATAAACTTGTCTATGAAATCATTATCAATCACGATTTATTAGAATTAGAAATCGAAGAACAATTAAAACTAATCAAAATATTAAAAGAATGTAAGTACGATAAATGTGCTTTTAAAGAAGCTATATCAGGATATAAAATAGAAGAGAGTAAAAAACAAAAGAAAAAAATCACTTTCAGCAAAAGTATAGCTAATATCGAAACCCTTGATGATATGAACGAATACTTTAATCAACTTGAACAAGATAAACTAGATTATGTCGATAGCAAAACATTAGTATATAAATATGAAAAATAATGTGAACATAAACACATTATTTTTTTATAAATGTTAACTTTAAAAAAGTCGATTACTATGTTAAAATATATACAAGGATGTGGTAGTTTGAGTAAAGTAAAAGTAATGGATGAATTACTAGCAAATAAAATAGCAGCTGGAGAGGTTGTCGAAAGGTGCGCTAGCGTCGTTAAAGAACTAGTCGAAAACAGTATCGACGCTAACGCTACTGAAATAAAAATCGAACTAGAAGAAGCGGGTACACAAAAAATAACCGTTATCGATAATGGTTTTGGTATGGATAAAGAAGATGCCGTTTTATGTTTCGACCGTCATGCTACTAGCAAAATAAAAGATGAAGATGATTTATTTCATATAAATACGCTAGGATTTAGAGGTGAAGCTCTAGCTAGTATCGCAAGCGTAAGCGAGGTCGTTTTAAAAACTTGTAGTGACAATGTCGGTACAACCGTTAAAATAGCAGGTGGTAAAATCATCGACGTTAAAGCAAGTGATAGTAGAATAGGTACCTCAATTACCGTTTCCAAACTGTTCTATAATACTCCAGCTAGATTAAAACACATGAAAAGCTTATATACCGAATTAGCAAGCATAACCGACTATGTCGATAAAATCGCTTTATCCCACCCAGATATTCGTTTCGTTTTAACCAACAATGGAACAACCTTATTAAATACCGATGGTACTGACAATCTTTTAAAGACGATATCAAGTGTCTACGGTATCGAAATCGCTAAAAAGATGATTAAAATCGAGGGTGAAAACGACGATTATAAAATCGAGGGTTACATAACTAAACCAGAAATTCATCGTTCTAACCGTAACGGATTAATTACTCTAGTAAACGGTAGAGTAGTTAAAAATATCGATTTAAACCGTGCTATCAACGATGGATATCATTCTTACCAACCCGATAACCGTTATCCGATCGTCGTTATAAATATTACCGTCGATGCTAGTTTAATCGACGTTAACATCCATCCAACTAAAATGGATATCAAATTCTCTAAACTAGACGTACTATTAGAACTAGTTAAAAAACAAATCGAAAAAACCTTAAAAGATCTCGTTCATATACCAATTGTTCAAGCTGTAGAAACATTAGAAACAGTAAAAAACGAAGATATCATAAAAGAACCAAAAAAGAAATACGAACAATATAAAATCGACGATATCAAAGTACTAGAAGAAAAGGAAGAAAAATACGTACCTAAAACTGATAATGAAATCAAAAAAGAATTAGAAAGTCCATTATTTAAAATAGAAAAAAAAGAGGTCAAACAAACCAATAACCTACCAACTTTATATCCCGTTGGTTTAGTCTTAGGAACCTATATCGTCTGTCAAAACGAAATGGGTATGACCTTAATCGATCAACATGCCGCTAAAGAAAGATGTAACTACGAAATATATAAAGAAAAATTATCAAATCCTACTAAAACCAGTATTCCTTTATTAATCCCTTTTAATATCGAACTTACGTCCAAAGAATTTATCATCTTAAAAGAAAATCTAAATATAATGCTAGATATGGGTTACGATATCGAAGAATTCGGTTTAAATTCTTTCGTCATAAAAGCCCATCCTAGTTGGTTAAAATCCGAAATTATCAAAGAAGCAACCATGAAGATCATCGAAGCTATAACCACCAAAGAAAAAGACTTTAGTCTAGAAAAATTTAATGACCATCTAGCCGCTACCTTAGCTTGTAAAATGAGTATAAAAGCTAATACCAACTTAAGCTTACTAGAAATGCAAAGCTTAATCGACGACTTAAAAAAATGTGACAATCCTTACCATTGCCCACACGGTCGTCCAACCATGATCAATTACCCAAAATCTGAATTAGAAAAATTATTCAAAAGGAGTGGTTTTTAGATTAAAATTATGGTAAAATATTTCTTAGAAAAGAGTTGGTACTATGGATGATAAAATTGAAATCATAGATGTAGATAGTAAAGATTTACATGTTACTGACGAAGTAGATTCATATTTAGATGATATAGAGTCCGTTATGGAAAAAGAAGCTATAAGTCGCAAAAATATGATTAAAGAAGCCACTAATAACTTAGATAAACATTCTAAAAGATTATTAGAATACAACCAAAAATTAAAAGAATACGAGGCTTTATGTGTCGAATATAAAAAACTATGGAAAAAATATAAAACTTGCAAAAAAGAATTCCAACAATATGTCGACTCACGTAAAGAGGTCGATGAAGAAATATTAGAACTTAAAAAAAATGTCGTTAAAATCGCTGGTGACAATACCGCTTTAAAATCGATCTTACAGATCCTTATCGATAGAGTAGGTATCGATATCATAGCAGCTTCAACTAAAATACCAGTCGATAAAATAAAAGAATACCTCGAATAAGGTATTTTTTACATCATTTGATAATTGGTACTACTATAATTAGTAGTACTTATATTACTGTTTTCTAAAGCCGTAATTCGCTTATCCAAAAGATTGATTTTCTCCTCAATATTGTTTAATCTATTTTCAATATTGTTATACTCATTATTTTGATTAGATGTAAAAGGAACGGCATTTGGATAAATAGGATATGGCATTATATTAGGACCTTGATAAGGTGGGTAGATAGGATATGGCATACCACAATTTCTTTCATCTTTGTTCATAAAATCAACTCCTAATTAAGTATATGATAAATACCCAAAATTGTTACATACTATTTTGTTTTATTATCAAATAATAAAATGACTATTATTTAATTGAGAAAAATGATATAATTATAGTATGAGGATTGATAATATGATAGAAGAAATAGACTTATATAAATATGAAAATGAACTAAAAAAAGATGGCATTAAATATATCGGTGGTGTCGATGAGGTAGGTAGAGGACCACTAGTTGGACCTGTCGTAGCTTGTTGCTGTGTCCTACCAGATAATTTCGTTTTAGAGGGACTTACCGATTCTAAAAAATTATCCGAAAAAAAACGCGATAAATTTTATGATTACCTAATTAAAAATACCATCTATGGTATCGGTATCGTAGATGCTGAAGAGATAGATCGCATCAATATTTATGGAGCTACCAAAGTAGCAATGTTAAAAGCTCTCGAAGAGGTAAAAAAACAAGTACCATTAGAACATGTCCTAATCGATGCTATGAAACTGGATTTAGACATAAAATCAACCTCGATTATTAAAGGTGATGCTAAAAGTATCAGTATCGCAGCCGCTAGTGTCATTGCCAAAGTAACCCGTGATAAAATGATGTATGAATTAGATCAAAAATATCCAATGTACGGTTTTAAAAATCATAAAGGATATCCTACTAAAAAACATATTGAAGCTATCAATGAATACGGATTAATCGATGGTTACCGTCTTACTTATGGTCCTGTTAAAGAGGTATTAGAAAGGAATCAAAAATGCAAGGTAAAATCTTAATTATCAGTCACGGTTCCGACTGTGATGGCGCTATGCCAGTCATTTTAACCAATCTAGTTTATAAAGATGTAACTAGTATTTTCTTAGAAGCTAATGAAACCGATCAAAAAGTAATCGAACTATTAAACGATGATGAATATGACTATATCTATATGACCGACTTAGGAGTTAGTAGCGAAACTTGTGATAAAATAATGAGTAGTAAAATAAAAGATAAATTCAAAATTTTTGATCACCACATCAGTCGTAAAGAAATTAGTAAGTACCCATTTGTTACCTTATTAGATAGTAGCGATGGTCAAAAACAATGTGGAACGACTATCTACTACGAATACTTAAAAACCATCTGTGATAATCCGATCTTAGATAAAAAAGTCGTAAAAGATATCATCGAACTAATTAGACAGATAGATACATGGGATTGGGTTAAAACTAACAATATCGATGCTAAAAAAATCGGTGATCTATTCAACATTATCGGTCGTGAAAACTTTATTAGTGAAATAACTAAACGAATAATTGAATGCAACACTTTCAGCTTCACTAAAGAAGAAGAATACCTTTTAAAAGTTGAAGAAGATAAAATTAAACGTTATATCGATGAAAAAAAAGAAAATATGATAAAAGCCGTTATCGATAATCATAAAGTAGGTGTCATCTTCGCTGAAAGATACCGTAGTGAACTAGGTAACGTCCTTTCTAACGAATTCGCTAATATTTTAGATTTTATCATCATTATCAACCTAGATAAAAGCGTAAGCTATCGTTCGATTGGGGAAGAAGACGTATCCCTTTTCGCTAGCAAATATGGCGGTGGTGGACATAAAAATGCAAGTGGTAGTCCAATCGATCGAAAGATCTTAAATAAAGTAATTACATTATTATTTGATAAGGTGGAATTTAAAGATGAAGATTGATAAAGTAGTTGTCGGTTATTTACAGTGTAACTGTTACATAATAACTAAAGGTACTGATACCTTAATTATCGATCCAGGTGATGAAAGCGAAAAAATTATCTCTATGGTGACAGATAAAAAAGTTATCGGTATTTTAATAACCCATCACCATTTTGATCATATCCAGGCTTTAGAAGCAATAAAAACAAAATATAAAGTACCAGTATATGACAAAACCAATTTAAAAGAGTATAATAAAATAGGAGCATTTGATTTTTATACCATCGATACCAAAGGTCATACCAGTGACTCTGTAACTTATTACTTTAAAGATGATAAAGTTATGTTTACAGGTGACTTTCTATTTAAAGAGTCAATAGGTAGAACCGATTTAGATACTGGTAATAGATTAGATATGCAAGAAAGTATCAATAAAATAAAAAAATACGATCCAGATATAAAAATCTTTCCAGGTCATGGCGAATCAAGTGTTTTAGGTTATGAATTTAAAAATAATATTTATTTAAAAGGAGATTAATATGAGTTTAATAAAAGATATAAAAGCAAGAGAAATTTTAGATTCAAGAGGTAATCCAACCGTCGAGGTTGACGTTATAACAACTAATGGAATTATCGGAAGAGCTAGTGTGCCATCAGGTGCATCAACTGGTACTAACGAAGCTTTAGAATTAAGAGATAACGATCCAAAACGTTATATGGGTAAAGGTGTCCTTAAAGCTGTAAGTAATGTTAATACCATTATAAGAGCTAATCTAATCGGTAGAGAGGTCGCTAATCAAAAAGAAATCGACGAATTGATGATTAAATTAGATGGAACTAACAACAAATCTAATTTAGGTGCTAATGCCACTTTAGGTGTTTCCTTAGCATGTCTTAAAGCAGCTAGTAAAGAAGCTAATAAACCACTTTATAAGTACGTAGGTGAGGGTAGAACTTTACCAACTTTGATGATGAATATATTAAATGGTGGTGTTCATGCCGACAATGGTCTAGATTTTCAAGAGTTTATGATCATTCCCATTGCCGATACTGTAAAAGAGAGAATTAGAATTGGTAGTGAGGTATTCCATACTTTAAAACAAGTGCTAAAAGATAAAAAATTAGCAACTGGTGTCGGTGATGAGGGAGGATTCGCTCCTGATATACCAACTACAAGTGAAGCCTTAGATTTAATTTGTGAAGCGATAAATAAAGCTAACTACAATTTAGGAACTGATGTTTGTTTAGGATTAGATGTTGCCGCTAGTGAATTTTATAAAGATGGATATTATAACTTAGAGGGTAAAAAACTAACTAGTGAAGAGATGGTAGCTTACTTAGAAAACTTAGTTAATAACTATCCGATCATATCGATAGAAGATGGTCTAGCTGAATTTGATTACGATGGCTTTAAACTACTAACTGATACCTTAGGAGATAGAATTCAATTAGTCGGTGACGATCTATTCGTAACTAACAAAGAAATATTCGCTAAAGGTATTGAAAATGGTATCGCTAATGCTATCTTATTAAAAGCTAATCAAATCGGTACTGTAACCGAAATGTTAGAAACGATCGCTTTAGCGAAAGATAACAACTATAAAACCATTATCTCACACCGTAGTGGTGAAACCGAAGATAGTTTTATCGCCGATTTAGCTGTCGGACTAGATTTAGGTCAAATTAAAACAGGTTCAATGTCAAGAACCGATCGTATATGTAAATATAACGAACTTATTAGAATTGAAGAAGATATTTTAAAAGATGAATAAAATTAAAACATGTAAGACATATGACATAGTTACATTATCATGAATATAATATAATATAACTAGAAAGGGTGTGTTTTATATGTACGGATATGGATGCTGTACTCCTAATTATGGAAACTATGGTGGAAATAGTTACGGCGGAGCCGGATGGCTTTGGATAGTATTAATTATTTTCATTATCTTATTCTTATTCTGTGGTAATGGATGGAATAATGGATCAAATAACAACGGTTGTAACAGATGTAACTAAAAGCACTTTATAGTGCTCAGAGTGTAGACAAACCCCTAGAATTTTTCTAGAGGTTTTCTTATGCAAATTTTAAAATTTGAAATTTGATAAATT
>CANRCZ010000032.1 GCA_947629265.1 uncultured Bacilli bacterium
ACTTCGTTCGACTTGCATGTCTTAGGCATGCCGCCAGCGTTCATCCTGAGCCAGGATCAAACTCTCCAAAAAAAATATTTTAAAATAATAAAATATTATTTGTAAACTGAATTGTTAATCCTAACTTATGTGAATTGACTTTTTTGCTCAGTTTTCAAAGATCATTTCTCGCTTTCATCAAAAAGCACTACTAATATATCAAATATAAACAGTAATGTCAATAGCTTTTTTAAAAAAACTATTTCTTTCCTTGAAAGCACTATTAATATATCAAACTTTTCAAACAATGTCAACACTTTTTTTGACATTTTTTAAAATTATTTTTTAAAATGTCAAATTGGCGTTTTCAGTAGTGATAAATCACATCTCTTGCTTGAAAGCACTACTAATATATCAAAAGAAAAAGGTAAAGTCAACACTTTTTTCGACATTTTTTCAAAAAAAATTTTTTTGTCGTTTTTTCTGTAAATAACTGTCAATTTTTCCTCTTCTCTTTTATTATATTATGAATTAATTTTTTTATGACAACTTTAATTATCTTGATGCTCTAATTCGTATTTTATCAATTCTTCATAATCATTATGATACTTATAATTGATAGCTGAATTAAAAATTGAAGATCCACTTTTATATAGACTGATAAGTTCTTCTAGACCATTTTCGATCGCTGTTTTTAAATTTTCAGGATAATTCATAAGTTTTTGATGGTATTGATATTCTAATCTATCTAACACTTTGTAATCACCTGATGGAAAAATTCTTAAATCCAGGTCGTAGTCGATATATTTTACAGTACCCTCTTCGATGATGAAAGGGCTTGCTATATTACAATAATATGATATGCCTTCTTTTTTTAATTGTGCTATGACATTATACCATTTATCTCTAAAATAATACATTATTGCTGGTTCTTTAGTTCGCCAACTAATTCCCTCAGCTCTAGTTACTAAGGTTTTTTTATTACCAAAAACAATGTAATCTTTTTTAACATCTAATACAACTGCTTCTTCCCATAAGCGATGAACGTTGCCATTATGTTTATAACACATTATTTGGTATTTATCTCCTATGCATATATTTTTCATTTTTGTCCTTCTTCCTTGAATATATTATAACGTTTATTAATTATAAAGTCAAAAATAACAATTTACTACTATACATAATAAAAAAAGCAGAAATTATTCTGCTAGGATACTTAATGCTTTTTGTAATTGGTTATCGTTATCTTCATTAGGCTCTTTGATATATTTTTCATCTAATTCAATTTCGTAATCTGGAGTTACACCAGTACCGTTTACCCAATTTCCTTTAGGTGATAACCATTTTTTAGATGTGTATTTATATTCAGTTCCATTAGGTAAGGTAATAAGTTCTTGAACGGTTCCTTTACCATAACTTTTAGTTCCTACAACTTTAGCGTTATATTCTTCTTTTAAGGCGATGCTTAAAAGTTCGGCAGCTGATGCACTTTCTTCATTTTGTAATACGACGATTGGATATGTTTTAGTCGTTTTACCGCTTGAATAGAATTTCTCAGTTTTACCTTTTTGTTCAATTTGATAGATAACATGTTTTTCATCAAGGAATGATGAGACGATACTACTAGACGTTGTTAGATATCCGCCAGTGTTATCGCGAACGTCGATGATTAAAGAATCGATATTTTCTTTTTCTAATGTTGATAAAATGTTACTAAATTGTTTAGCTGCTACTTTAGAGAAAACGTCTATTTTTATGTAACCGATTTTTTTATTGTTTCTATCGAAAGTTTTTGATGATACTGAGTTTATTGTTACAACTGTTTTAGTTAATTTTTTTTCTAAGGTTTCTTTACCTCTAGTTAGTTTGATAGTAAATTCTTTGTTGTTATTACCTATATAGTCAACTAAATCGGATACTTGTTTATCTTTTAAGTCCATATCATCGATAGCGGTTACGATATCACCAACTTTTACGTCTTGGGTATAAGCTGGGGTGTTTTCAAATACTTTGCTGATATATATTTTTCCATCTTGACTACTAGTAACCTCGATACCTATACCTGTATATCTTCCCTCTAATTCGGCATCGAATGATGATTTTGATGTGTCATCGATAATAGTTGAATAGTTATCATCTAAACCACTTAACATACCATCGATAGCGCCTTTGATAAGTTTTTCTTTATCGATATCACCATAATAATTTTCGGTAACGGTATTATAAGTCGTAATAAATTGATCTAAATTTTTATCGCCAGAGATTTTTTTTGTTTTTAAGTTGGTTTTATAACATACGGTCCATCCCATTATGACGCTGACGATACAAGTTAAGATAATTAAGAACATTACCTCAGAACTTTTGAAAGTATTATCTTTTTCTGATACTTTTTCTTGTTTTTTAGTTTCGGTTTTAACTGTCTCTTTAACCTCTTTTGGTTCTTCGATAGGTTGTTCTACTTTTATTTCTTCAACTTTCTTTTTAGCGCTAGCGGTCTTTTTTGGTGCAGTTGTTTTTTTAGTATTAGCGGTTGTTTTGGTTTTAGCTGTTGATTTAGCCTTAGTTGTTTTTGTTTTAGCTACTTTTTGTTCATTTTTTTTATCTTCCATATTATGTTCATCCCTCTCATAATAAAGTCAAGTATTATATACAAACTTTATAAACTATTATTCTAGGTTATTATACCTAATTAATTATATCATAATAAATTGAATATTAGCAACCTAGTAATTGATTTTAATTTATATTTTTAGATAGCAAAAAACGTAGATATCATTCTACGATTTTTTTAGTCTTCGTTTTTTAATGAATCGATTAATTCGTTTAGTTTATCGGTAATACTATCTTCACTTTCATAGACGTCAGTTACTTTTTTATCTTCGATTTTAAGTAAAGTATTACCTTTAAATTTAATATCATCTTCAAATGAGCTTTCATCAGCTAAGCTACCTTTATTTAAAGCATCATCTAAATCGATAGTATAAATTTTATATTCGTAATCATATCCCTCGTATTCAGATAAAAGACTTTGATAACTTTCAGCGTTGTCATCATCTTTAGTTGCTAATACATAGTAAGTATCAGGTTTTTGTTTTAACATTGTTCCAACGATTATTTTATCATATTGAATTTCAGCATTTCCTAAATCATCTTGTTTAAATATATCGTCGTGGTTATTTTTATCTAATACAACTGTAATAACATAAAATATTGCAAATACTACTAATATGATTGCAACTAGGACTATTATTTTTTTAGCATCACTACTTTTTTTAACGTTTTTAGTTGTTCCTTTTTTAGTAACCTCTTTAGTTTCAACTATTTCTTTTTTAGGTCCTTCTTTCTTAGTTACAACTTTTTTCTCAGTTTCTTTTTTAGTAGCGACAGTTTTACTTGTTTGTTTTTTTGTTGCTTCTTTTTTAGTTGTATTATTTTTAGTTGTATTATTCTTATTTGTTTTTTTAGTTGTTTTTTCTTTTTCTTCAATTTTATTATTTTTTGTATTACTTGCTTTTTTTGCCATTTTCATCACCAAGATGATTATAACATTTATATTATATAAAGTCAAAGTTTTTAATCATACTAGCATCTAAAAAAGGACTAGAAATCCTAATCCTGTTTATTTTTCAATAGCGGTATTACTTATTGAATTAGCAACTTTTACTAGTTCTTCGGTATTCATATCATTACTCATAGCATAGTATTCGATACCGTTACTTATCCATGATACGCTTTTTTCATCGATAACACCGATAGTATCTAATAATAAAGCTGGTTCGCCTGACATGTTGATTGTTTCTAAGCTTTCTGGTACGTTTACGACCTCTTCTACGATAGTAAATGATTTATCGCCAGCGAATGTTAGAATGACTCTTTCACCATTAGTAGTATTCATGGTATCTTGTGATTGTAGATAAGTATTATCTGGAATGTACATAGGATATGTTATGTCTTTAATTTCTTTTAATGTTTCTTTAGTTAGATTTTCGGTTTTATTTCCCTCTATTTCAAAATATTTATCGTCAAATTTTGGTTTAAAGTTAATATCATCAAAGTTCATTTTAATTTTAACGTTATTATCTTTATCGTATACCTCGACTTTTTTAACGTTGGAATCTTCATCTAGGTATATTTTTTGGTTCGCTAAAGCGGTATTGTTAGTATAATTTACTTTAGTCGTTATAACGGTATTACCATCGATTTTTTCAGTTTTTCGTTCATCGTCATTTTCGATATCAGAAATAACTGCCTGCAATAAGTAAACATGTGAGTTATTGTTAGGCCAATCACTTTGAAATTTAAAACTTTTGTTTAATGATGGTGTTAAAACATAAACACCACTCTTATTTTTTAAAATTATTTGTTCATGATCATTGGTCTGATTTTTTAAACTAACACGATAGTAATCATCTTTTTTATATCCTACATTAACGTCGTATTTGTATACCTCATCGTTATTTATAATCTCTAATATACCACTTAAACTGTATCCATTTGCATTTTTAACTTTTTTCTTTAATGCTTCATAACTTCCTTTACTATCTTTTCCAAAACATCCTGTACTAATCAAAACTAATGTTAGTACCATAATTCCTAAAAATTTTTTCACTTTCTCACCTCATATCAATAAATTATACGTAAAAATTTTTTAGATTATGAATATTTATAGGATTTTTGGTAAATAATAGAAATATAGAAAGGAGATATATATGGAAACAGTTCAAAAAATAGCTTTAGTTTTTACAATTATTGGAGCTATTAATTGGTTATTGGTAGGAATCTTTGACTTCAACCTTGTTGATTATTTATTCTCTAGCATGTATATTATAGCTCGTATTATATATATAATTGTAGGAATTTGTGGTCTTATCAATATTGGTCTTCTTTTTAATCACATCGAAAAATAAAGTCGCTAGGACTTTATTTTTTTACAATCTTAATTTTTACTTTTTTAGGATTAGCGACATACTCTAGTCTATTTTCTAATCCATCGACTTGAACCTCAACCTCATAAGTTCCCTCGGTATAACCACTCAAATCGATATATGGATAAATGTACTCTTTATATTTTGAAGATATACTATCGATAACCGATTTAGCTCCTTTTACCGTTACGTCAACTTGGGTTGAAGCTTCACCATCGATCGGTTCGATATAGTATTTATCGGTATCAAGGTTATCAACTCTAAATTTAATATCTTCAAATTTAGCATTCGTAGCCTCTGTTAATGTTACATCGACAGTGATATTGTTAGTTGAAAGTGATTTTACACCGACAGGTTTTGGTATTTCAACTTTGTATTTTTTGTTTTCTTTTAAGTTATTAACATCGATTTCAATTGGTATTGATTTTAAATCCGCTAATGACTTATCATCACCATAAACGGTTACCTCGTTAACATTAGTTGATATATCTGATATACCTAGACCAAAGCTTACGTTTCCAATTGGTTTTACCTCGATTGGTAATGTTTTACTAGGTGATGAGATAGTTACATCGACATCGATCTTTTCTGGAACGATTTCAACATCGACGATCTCACCCTCCTTATCATAAGCTTTTAATGGTACATCGGTAAGGGTTGTTTTACCTGCTTCTTTAGAAACTAAGTTATCAATATCGACTAAGGCTTTTACCTCCGCTACATTTTTAAGTTGATGTTCAGCTCCTTTGATAACTACTTTATCAGTATCGTAATCGATTGAATCGATCGCTAATTTAGAATCTAAGCTATCCTGATTTAAGATATCGACAGATAGTGTTTTAGTTTCTGATACTTTAGGATATATTACAACGGTTACGACACCTGGATTTACGGTATATTTTATGTTACCAGTGTTTTGATTATAATCAACATTTACCTTATGGGTACCTGCTTTAAGACCACTTAGATCGATCGATACATCATGAGTTGATGATTGTTTAGCGACATATAGATCGGTTTTGCTTCCAATTAAGGTAATATCGACTGTTTCAGGTAATCCCTCTACGACATATGCTTCTTCATTATAGATAACTTCTACTGGTTGATCTTGTAATAATTCAGCACTACTATCGGTAAAGACGATTATTTTTCTATCTATCAATATGAAGACCGCTAATGCTAAAATTAAGGAAATAAATAGTAGAGTATTTCTTTTGGATAACCAGTTTTCAATTTTTTTGCCGGAATTATCATATTTTTTTGTTATTACTACGATTAATTTTGTAATTGGTAAAATAATCTTTCTATCTATAAATCTGGCTATATTTTTGAAGAAGTTTTTAATCATTTTGAATAGTTTCATCGTTTTCCTCCTCATCTTCCATTATTATAGATTTTTTAGGGCGTAATTCTTCTAGTAAGGTCATTTTAATCTCATCTAAGGTTAAGTTATAGTTAAGTTCACCATCGATAGCGATTGATAGTCTTCCTGTTTCTTCGGATACGATTAAAGCGATACAGTCACCAGTTTCGGATATTCCTAGTGCTGCCCTATGACGTGTTCCTAATCTTTTGCTAATTCTTAGATTGTTACTAGTTGGAAATACAGCGCCAGCTGATGTGATCTTATCTCCTTGGATGATAACACCACCATCGTGGAGTGGGTTATTAGGGAAAAAGATGGAAATCAAAAGATCTGATGATATATCGGCATAGATTTTCTTAGATTGTTCGATATATTCTTGTAAGCTATTATCTCTTTCGATAACGATTAAAGCACCAATTCTAGCTTTTTTACAGTAATCCATCGCACTAGCGATTTCGTACACAACTTTTTCTCTTTCATCGACAGTTAAAACTTTATGTCGACCTAATAACTGGCTTCTTCCTAGGTATTCTAGTACGTTTCTTATTTCTGGTTGGAAAATTACAATTAACGCTAGTGGACCCCAAGTTATAACGTAATCTAATAGGTATCCAACTGTTACTAAGTTGAATATGTCGCTTACTACTTTTAAGGCTACTATAATAATAATTCCTTTAAATAATAGCAACATCTTTACATTTTTTCTTAAGTTTTTAAGTATATAATACAGTAAAAACCAAACGACCATTACGTCTAATAATTTAGTAATTAATGTTGTGATAGTGTTAAATGTCATATTTTACCTCCAATATTATTCTATAAAATTATACCACATCATATATAAAATTTAAATACCATTTTTAAAACTTTACAATGGATAATATGATTAATAATATGATTATACAAAAAGACAGGAGAAAATCCTGTCAATTTTTCATTATCCATTCCTCATAACCACCTACGATGTTGACAACTTTATATCCCATGGCAGCTAGGTTACGACAGACGCTAGTGCTAGTATATCCTTTTTGACAATAAATATAGTATATTTTATTTGGATCTAGATATTTGTCTGGATGTGTTAGAATTTGGTCAAATTGAATATTTATAGCACCTGGAATATGATTATTATTATAACTTTGACTATTTCTAATATCAATTATATTGGCATTATCAATCTTTTTAAGTTCATCAACAGTTATATTTTGAAACATATAATCACCCTAGTATATTATATGTCCTTTATATTTATAATGTAGTTATTTAAACTAATCATCCTCGTAGAAAAAATCATCAAAAAACTGGTCGTCGGTTATTTCTTCTTGTTCAATAGTTTCAGGCATACTTACAATAGTTGGTGCTTTTATTTCTTCATCTTTTGATTTTTCTTGTTTTGTTTTTGCTGATTCTTTTTTAGATTCTTCTACTTTTGCATCTTTTATTTTAATTGGTTCTTTTTTATTCTTTTTGTCTTCTTGAGCTTCTCTTAGTTTTTCTCTTTTTTCTTCTTCTTCTAGCTGAGCGATTTGAGCATCGATCCTTTTTACTATTTCATCGATATTTAAACCACCTGGTAAAGTTCCACTTGGTTTTGGCTCTTTAGGCATAGGAAAACCTGGGAAGACAGCGTCTTTAGGGCCATCAAATTTAGGAGCGAAAGGATTGAAAGGCATACCTTTATTGTCGCCTATTAAGCTATTGATTTTTTCTTCTCTTAATTTATCGACTTTAGCTTTTAAATCAAAAGTTGGAACAGGACTTTTTTCTCTTTCAGGATAGTCTGATTTACCATATTTTTTACCCCATAATCCATCTTTTTCCATCTCCCAGTTGAATTTCATAACGGTTTTAAATGGCATACACCTTGTACGAATTAAGATCATAGATCCTTCTTTCATACGCTGTAAGTCACTTACGGTTACTAAAGGAGTGGATGCAGTTTTATCATCTTTTTTAGATTTTTCTTCACCACACATTTTGCTAATTTCTTCTAGGGCTGCTAACTCACTACTTATTAAATATATGATATTACCACAGTTTCCTTTGATTGTTTCACCGTTTTCTTTACCATATACATCATATAGTTGAGAAAAGTTTTGAATGATAAAGTTAAATCTAATCGCTCTACTTCGAGCGGCGGTTACCATGGTTGTAACGTCTTTAAGTGGTGGCATATTAGCGAACTCATCTAGGATAAAGTTAGTTCGATATTTTAATTTACCACCATTTTCTTGAGCGACACTTATTAATGTTTCATAACATTGTTTTAAGAAAATAGTTGCAAGAGAGTGATATGTTTTCTTTTCATCTTGGATAACGATAAATACGGCTGTTTTTTTTCTACCGATATCTTTCATATCAAAGTCACTATGACTTAACATTTCAGATAGGTTTTCTCTAGATGAAAATAGTTTTATTTTTTGTTTAAATACAGATAAAATACTACCTTTTGTTTCTGGTGGTGCCATCAAAGTTGATGATACATTAACATAGGCTGGTGAGGATTGATCTTTAGTACTAAAGTATTCTTTCATATATACGGTATTAGTACCTTTTATTTTTTCTTCACCGACAGTTGTCATCAAATTGATACTATTTAAGTTAATTTCTTCTTCTTTAGCATCATCGAATAACGCTAAAGCTAGACCAGCGAAATAATCGGCTGAGGTATTTTCCCAGAAAGGATCGGCTGATTTATTATTTTCATCGTAAAGGATATTACGAGCTAAGTCATCTAATAATTCGTTAGCTTTATCAGGATCGCCAGATTTATATAATGAATATGGTAAAGTCATTGGGTTCCAACAATTACCTTTTTGAGGATCACGGAAATTAAGTAGAACGATATTGTATCCTCTTTCTCTTAATTCGTTAGCATTATTTTCGTAGATTTCACCTTTGGGATCGGTAATAATCATTGATTCACCCTTTTTAGCTAGTACTTTAACCATTGGTTGAACTAACATTTGTGTTTTACCACTACCGGTTGAACCGATTATCAAACTATGATATTCTCCATCATCAACCCATATTTCGTTTCCATTATTGATGATAGGGATACCTGCATAATCGCTTTTAGGATCAGATGGTAATACTAATTTTAATTCTTTTTGCATTTCTTTATCTTTTAACCATCTAGAGTATCCTTTATCTTTTTTTACTCCTGGTTTTATACCAAAACCTTTTTCTCTTTCAAAAAAATAATCGGATACGCTGGCAAAAGAAGCTACTACAGCTGCTATATAAAAGATAAGTGTTGGTGCTATATAATCTTTAGTAAAGGCTCTAAAAGGTAGCAAAGTAAAACCTTCACCTTCGTTTAAAAAGGCAACTGCATTAATGATAGCGATTGATATTAAATATAATAACAACAGCATGTATAACAAAAAGATAACTATATCTTTAGGTTCAGCTCTAAATTTTAGTTTCATTAAAAACCTCCTCATGCGACAAAATTATGCAATATAACTCAACATTATCATATCACAAGTTATATCTATTTTCAATAAATTTAGATTAGGAATTTTTCTCTTTGTATAATTTTTTTGTTAGTGATTAATTAAAATTAAAAAGTAGATTCCAATACAAATTAAAAAAACTATAACTTTTGCACACAATATTCCTAAATTATCATAATTTTATGCATAATCGTATTAAGTAAATGTATATATTTATCGAATCAAACATTATTAAAATTACGTTATTAAAATTTTTTTATAAAAACTTTTTTTTGTAAGTATTGACTTATCTGACGATATATTGTATATTACAAATGAGATACATACGATAGTTAGGTGTTTTACTCTATTCTATTCATCATTTGATGATAGAAAAGAGACTTGCTAACCATTGTCAAGTCTTTTTTTAAATTTCTAATTTTTTTATTTAACAAAAAAGGGCAGATTTCCCCTTACCCCAAATATAAATCAATTATATAGTTTTTTTACTCTTGCATAATATATTCTTAAAAACTTATTTAATCCTGCTATCTTTACTAATGTTTTATTTTTTCCCTCTGATTCTTTTCTAATCATAAAT
>CANRCZ010000033.1 GCA_947629265.1 uncultured Bacilli bacterium
CAATTTATTTTTAAACAAATTTTTCATGTTGACTATAATTATTTACATAAAAAAATAAAAGCCAAACTTGACTTTTATTTAACAACTACATATTTTCCTTTAGTTTCATCTAAGGCTATTTCTTTTAAACTACCACTACTAGTGACAATACTTATATATTTATTTCTACATGTAACATTGTCTCTTGTATCAATCTCTACTGATAAATCGACAGCTTCACTAGTTTCTAGTTTTTCAAATTTAACATTTGCCTTACTAATAACAGACTCTTCTGTTTCTACCTCTTCATCAAGATTTATAAGATTTGCCACTAAATCAGTTGTAGCATAATATACCTCATTACTATTAGTAATGGCAGCGATTTCTAAATTTCCAAGACAAGATGTAATGTATGAAAAGTATTTTATATTACTAGGTAAGTTGCTTACTTTGACACTTTTTCCTTTAACACTCATTACAAGTGTCTTGTTTTCAACTTTAGCATCAAGAATATCTGCAATAGTCGCTTCTTGATATCTACCATTTTTGGTATCATTACTTGTACTTGTTGTTGTACTAGTTGAGGTACTAGTAGTACTCGTTGATACACTAGTTGTCGTACTACTTACACTTGTACTAGTACTTGTCGTATCACTTGCACTAGAGTTAGTATTACTGTCATTCTTATTTTGACTACTGATTACTAAGACACCACCTATTACTAGTACTGCTATTATAACCGCTACAACAATAATTCCAATTGATTTTTTATCCATTTTCAACCTCTTCTTTCTATAAATCGATTTTAACACTAGAAAAAAACTATGTCAATTTATTTTTTAAAAACGAACCATTTGCTCAAAATATAGTTTACAATAGTAACTATTACTTGAACCAATAATTTAATAATTTTATCGTTAAATTTTAAGACGGTAACACCGATAAACATAATTAACATATCCATTAAAAGAGTTAAAATTCTAGACGTTACAAACGACGTAAATTCCTTTAATTTATGACTATTTTTACTTTCAAAAACGAACTTTCTATTAGCGAAATATGCAAATAAAACTGCACACATCCAAGATAAGACATTAGCAACTTGTAATTGAATAGCATTAGATGCATCTAAAAATAACTTAACTAATATATAATAAGTGATTAACGATACTAAAGTTGTTAAAACACCAATAACTAAATAGTTGATAATTTCTTTATATTTTAAATAAATATCTTTCATCTTTTAACTACAAAGCTTTCTTTTTAATATTAATTACGTTTTTAATTTCATCAATACCTGAAGCATCATTAATCATCAAACTACTAGCATTTAAAATACCATCATCTAAAAATAAATTATAATAAACGGTTAAACTAAAATTATCTAAACTATTAACTAAGTCCTTTAATTTATTAAACGCTGATTCATTTACATTTTCTGGTAATAAAATTATAGCATTTAATCCATATTTTTTTAAATTGCTAGTGATATTTAAAAAAATAATATGACCGAACATTTTCGTCAATAAGTAAGCAACAACCTCAGGTTGATAGTTCATATTTACTTTACTTAAAACGTCGATATCACTATATTTATCTTTAATAAATTCCATCAAACTTAAAATGTGCATATCTTCACTATCGATCTTACCATAACTAGCGATATCACCTATTTTAATATCTCTATCTAAGTCGTCATCACTATAAATAATTGATATTTTACTTTCTGCAATATTGTCCATAAAATCTCCTCTCGATAACAATCATGTAATAAGTATAGCATTATTTTAAAATTTATGCTAGATTTTGTAAAAAAAATATCTTGGGTAAGATATTTTATTCTGTTCTAAGTGCTTTAACAGGATCTTTTTTGCTAGCCATTTTAGCGGGGAATAATCCGGCAATAACATTTAAAACGACACTTATAATAATTAATATAATAGCAGCATTATAAGGTAATTTAGATATATGATTAACCTCAAAGATACTGTTTAAAATAATATTGATTGGAATATTTAATAATGTGGTAATGACAACACCGAAAATACCTGCTACTAATCCCTCGATAATGGTCTCAGCATTAAATACTCTCGTAATATCTTTTTTACTAGCTCCAATCGCTCTTAAAATACCGATTTCTTTAGTTCTTTCTAGAACACTAATATAAGTAATGATCGCTATCATGATACTAGATACGACTAAACTAATCGCTACAAAGGCTATTAAAACATAAGTTATAACGTTGATTACTGTAGTGATACTGCTCATTAAAATACCAACGTAGTCATTGTATATAATTTTGTTTTCTTCTTTTTGTTCACTATTATAATCATCGATAATCGTTTTTATTTCATCTTTAGCTTCATAGTTTTTAGGATAGATATTAATCATCGCTGGTTCATCTAAATTTTTAACACCTAAAATATTTAAGTTTTGTTCATAGGTAGATGTTAAGTTATCGAATTTTTTATTAGTAAAGACATTGATCTCTTTATTATTTAATTGATCTTTAACGATATCTTGATCGTTGATTTTATCGATAACATAATCACTTAATTCATGGGTATACCCGATATAACCACTTTGGGCACTAGTAGCATCGTCGTCGATTTTAATGATACCAGTTATTTCTAAATCGATACCGTCACTTACGATTTGTTTTAAGTAATCTTCATCTTCCATATGATTTATCCATACGCCATTTTCTTTTTTATAATAATCGGTATTTAAAACTAACTTATATTTGCGACCGATTAAGGAATCGTAATCGTAATTTTTAGTATCTAATTTAGTTTTATCGTCTTTAGCTTTATTAATATATTCTTTTAGTTCTTCCCTATTTTCGATATCTAAAGCATACATAACAGAAGCATTAATTTGATAGTTTTCATCGACAACTAGAACTATTTCATTATATTTAGATGGCATTTTACCTTTTAGGATTTGGTATTGACTATTTATTAAATCTTTATTATCGATCATTTCTTTAAAGACATTATTATAGCCAGCCATAAAGTTGTAATTATTTTCTTCATCACCAGTTAAACTAAGGGTATTAGGGTTTACTTTAGTAATATGGTCATCTTTTAGACTATATATTTGTAGGTCTAAATCGTAGTTATAACCTATGTCGGTTACATATTTATTTATATCTTTATAGTTATTATCTAAGGCTTTTTTAAAGTCTCTTAAGTTATTAGTAATAGCATTAGATGACATGATGACGCTTGGATTATTAGTTATATCATCAGTTGTACATATTTTATTATCTTGACATTTGATTTCTTCACTAGTGTCAGTTATGATCATTTGACTCATATCGATAGCATTAGCTTCGATAGTTAAAGGGTAATCGGAAAGGGTTTCTTTTTCAGTTCGATCGATATATTGGCGAACACCACTTGATAGTGATAAAATCAACGCTATACCGATGATACCGATCGATCCAGCGAATGCTGTTAGGATAGTTCGACCTTTTTTAGTCATCAAGTTATTAAGAGATAATGATAAAGCAGTTAGTAATCCCATCGATGTTTTTTTACTTTTTTTACTTACGGTCTTTTTATCCTCACTTGTTACCTCTTTACCATCATAAGGATTAGTATCATCTACAATGTGACCATCTTTTAGTTGGATAATACGACTTGAGTATTCTTTAGCTAAATCGGGGTTGTGAGTAACCATGATAACTAGTTTATCTTTAGCGACCTTTTTTAGTAATTCCATAATCTGTTTACTAGTTTCACTATCTAAAGCTCCAGTTGGTTCATCAGCAAGCAAAATATCAGGATTGTTTACTAAGGCTCTAGCGATCGCTACCCTTTGCATTTGACCACCAGATAATTGGTTAGGTCTTTTATGAACATGTTTTTCTAAGCCGACATCTTTTAATACTTTTAAAGCTCTTTTTTTTCTTTCTTTTTTTGATACACCTGATAAGGTTAACGCTAATTCAACGTTTTGTAAAATGGATTGATGGGTAATTAGGTTGTAACTTTGAAAAACGAAACCAACGCGGTGATTACGGTAACTATCCCAGTTACTAGATTTATATTTTTTAGTACTAACCTCGTTGATAACTAAATCACCACTATCGTAATGATCTAATCCTCCTATAATGTTTAACAAAGTTGTTTTACCACTACCACTTGGTCCTAAGACGCTTGCAAATTCGCATTTACGAAAGTTTATCGTAACGTTATCAAGGGCTGTTTGAACTAAGCTATCAGTTCGATATTCTTTTTTTATATTTTTTAGTTCTAGCATAATTTCACCTCTTTATATTTATATTATTAAATGTTATGACACATAGACTAATTATATCATTTTTATTTTGTAATTTCCATATTCTGTTAAATTATTATTTGCTCTTCTACTTATATGATACGACATAAGTTGTTTATTTCCTTTTTTTATGATGATTTTATTTAAAAAATCGTATGTTATAATTCGACATTAATGATAAAATGCCAGTGTTGACACTAGCATTTTTTTAATAATTTCTTATTTTATTGAAAACAAATATTATCAATAAACCTGAAAGTAAGACACCTACAAAAACGATGAATGGATTGATATTTTTTTCTTCTTTAATTACCTCTTCATTTTTCGTTTCTGCTTTAGTTTCTTCTTTAGTACTATCAGTTGTAGTAGTTGGTATATAAGTATTGGTACTTTCTTCTTGGTTAGTCTCTATATTTGAATTATTTTCTTCAGATTTACTATTAACGGCTTTATTAGTAACTATCTTATTAATAGATGCCTTATTTGTATTTTGACCTACCTTAGTATTTGTTTTCTTTTTATCATCTTTATCTTCAGTATCTTTATCCTTAGTTGGATTTGGATTTGGTGTTGGTGTTGGTTTACTACTTGGTGTTGAGGTACTAGGTTTTGTACTTGGAGTTGTACTTGGTGTTGGACTTGGAGTTGGTGTTTCAACTTTTTCTCTAACAACTAATACATACGTTTCATATCTTTCGTGGTTTTCATCACCAGCAAAGATAATTCTTACCTTATTTTCACCTGGTTGTAATGTAACATTTTTATCAGCCCATTGCCATAACTCTGATAATTCAATTTGATCTAAGCTAGTGGTATCACTTGATACATGCATCTCAGGATGAATCATGTTAGTTGGTTTAGGAGCTTTATTGATCGTATATTTAGCGGTAAGTTCACCATAGTATATACCTTTACCAGTTATAGTAACTGTATGTTCTCCTGCTTTCTTTAACTCACTAAATTTAACAGTATAATCAACACCAGGTGTCAACTCATGAACAGTTGGACTATTTAAGATAATAGATCGTGCTTTAGTTACTTTAGGTTTTTTCGTAACTTTAACACTTATATCGTGGTTATTACCAGTATAGTATAATTTACTATTTTGAACTGTAACCTCGTATTCTTCTTCATTAAGTTCGATCTCTTCATCATCTTCATTGACAATTTGAACTTGAATTGCAGCGGTTGTTTCATTACCATCTTTATCCGTAACTTTAATACGGATATGGTATGTACCAACCTCAGTCCAATCGATATCAGAAACGATTTCGACATTATCAGCATCTAATGATATTTCTCCATCTTCTTTATCAGTAATGGAAACAGCTTTTAAGAAATCATCTAAAGTCTTTTGTTCTTTACCATTTATCGTAAATTCATAAGTTTTATCGCCATCGATCGTTATAACAGGATGATTTCCTTTTTCCTTAATAACTTTTATTTCAAATTCTGTATATTCATAATTATCAGTATCTTTATAAACAGCGACCGCTAAAGTAGTTGTACCTGGTTTTAAAACAGTATCCGGTTCTTTCCAAACCCAACCAGTTGGTAACACTAAATCACTAAGTTTTTGTTTTGAAGCATCAGCACATAGTCCCTCTGCTAATAAACTAGTTGATGGTTTAGCTTTAGCTATAACAAAATGTTTTTCAATCGTACCCTCATAATCACCAATACCAGTTATTTGGATAGTAGCTGTACCAGCATTAATATTATTTTTATAAGTAACATTATAGTGTGTACCTTTAATAAGTTCTTTATCACCATCTTTAACGGTTAAATGAGGTTCAATTTTATGACCACTATAAACGTATCCCTCAGTGATATAGCTTACATGTAATTCACTAACATCTTTAGTTGTTGCTGATAAATTTTGATATAGATTAAACATTGCAGCATTAACTGAACTGTTATTATCTAATGAGGTTATTTTTACGTATTTAGCACGAGTAGGTTTATCTAAAGTATAACTTTTAGTGTTTTTATCACTTTTCCAAGTTAGATCACTGGCAACCGTTTTCCAAGTTTCACCATCCATACTAGTTTCGATTTTAGCTTCAGTAATATTACCTAATGTTTGACCATCTTGTCTTGGAACGTACTCTATTTTAGATAACTGAATTGGTACTGTTGATTGATATTCGATATATTTTTCTTCATCACCTTTAGCGGATGACCAAAAGGTAAGTTCATTCATATCTATTAAGGTCTTTTCAGCTCCTTCTACTGATGAAGAAGAGGTTGAAACGTTTAATTGACTTACTGGTACATAAGAAAATTCATGACTATCAGATTTAGGTTTAAATGTCATTAAAACTGGGTCACTAGGTAGATATTTTCCAGTATATCCGTTTCTAACAAATACATAAGTCTCACCATCTGTAACTGGTGGTAATTCTTCATCAAATCGTTTCCAATCGAAATCTTCCCAAGAACCATCATCATAGTCAGCTTGCATCATCTTCATAACGGCATCAGTAAGATCTTTTGCCATTAACCATTCAGCATTCTTTTCTAAACCAGCTACTTTTCTTTCTAAGTTATTAGCGAACAACTTAGTAGAATGGTGACCCTCTTCTAAATCGATAAAGAATAGATTTTCAACAGCTCGTTCAGTAGAGGTTATATGAACGACAATACCAGCGTCTGTTGACATTTCACCGATTTTATCTTTTAAATCGACCTCGGTAATACCACCTGAAACTTGTACCCAACCATCACTTTTAATTTTTTTAGTTTCGTTATTGTATTCATAATCTAAAGTGTATTCAAATGGCATTTTCATTTCAGCTGCTTTACCAACAAGTTTTAACTTACCAGCATCCTCACCATCGAATGAGAATTCAGCGATATCACCAGTCATTAAATTGTTATCCATACCTTTAGCGATATCTCTTATAACATTAGCTTGTAGATAATCACCATCTTTAACATTCTTTTGTTTTTCTAATGTTTCTTTAACAAGTTTACCATAAGCAGTTTGATGAGATACGATCTTATCTTGGAACAACAATAATAGATCGTTCATTGGTAATGGGAATTCAAAGAAATCTTCAGTAATTCTTTTAGCTAAATCAAGATATTGTTGTTCAGTAGTATTATCATCATTTAGATATAATTGAATTAATTCATACCATGCATCAAAGTTATATTTTTGAACATTGATAGCATTTTCATAAGAAGCTTTCTTTTTATCGACTGAGGTTCTTACGTTCGCTACTTGATTATAAAGGAAAGCTTTTTCATATTCATCAAAATGATCTAAAGCTCTTTGACCTAAGATAATATAAGCCATATTGTATCTTGCACGTTTACGACCTAATTTACTACCCCAATCTAATAAGAACCGCTCTCCTTTTTCAGAACGAGCCCATCCAGCGGCAGCATTACCAATACCCCATTCAATTCGGTAGTCGCCGTTTTCTTCTTTAAAGTTTGGCACCATGTATGCAGCATGACCTGGTTGACCTATAACAGCGGTTGGTCGACCATAGACTGCTAAAAGGTTGGCACCAGTTTTAGATAAAGCACCACATACACCATCTTCTTCCATGACGATCCATAGACGAGGTTTAGAGACACTATCTGTACCAACGCCCCATTTATCTAAACCATATTCTTGATTACAATCTAGACCTCTAGTATAACCGCTTTCATTTTTATTAGCATAAGTCATTCCACAGTGAGTAGAATTTTTTGTATAGTATTCTTTATCGTAGTAATTCCAACCTTTACTATAGGCTATATAGGTATATGGATTAGTTGATGAATGCGCAGTGCTTCTATTACTATACTTAGTTTCGCCTTTTGGATTATGATCTTTATTATCGATTAGAGGTTGGGTCCTACTACTATACCAGTTTAACCAAGGAATTTCTTCATCACTTAGTTGGGTATCGACTACCCATCTCATCTCTTCAACTGTAAGTGATTCAAATATATCGTTTTCAAAGGTTACCTCACCTTTAAGACCTTTTTCATATAAATCTTTAAATACCTTGTAACGGTTCATTGGGTTAGATAAAACTTTTTCGCCCTTACTACCAGTTACCCAGAAATAAATATCTTTAGAATGGGTTAAAGAAATCGCTAACATCATTGTTAAATAGGTATCACCATGAGGACCAGTTAAATCAGCTTTATTAGCTTTATAAAGGTCTGATAAGACATTAAATGATTTCATATAAGGTCCTAATGGTTCACCACCAGTAAGATATTTCTTTAAAATCTTTTTATCTTCAAATAACCATTTAAGCATGGCTTTTTTATCTTCATTACTAGCAGCAATAGCTTGTAAAATAGAGTAACCAACTCTATCTACTAAAGTTCTTTGTAGTAATTCTAATTCATGTTTTTCAACTATTTCATCATCAGTTAAATCTTTAAATTTATCATCATAATAATCAACTGGTTTAATAAAATCGACACTTGCACTATCTTCTAAGCTAAAATTAGCTTTATCATATAACATAGCATCAAAATAAACAGCATGATCACTAGCGTTATTATTATTTTGATTAGCGACTAATTTTAGATAATGATAACCTTTAACCTCAACGTCAATCTTTTCAGCGTTAGTATCACCTTTTAAAACTTTAGTTTTACTTAATTCTTGCCAATTAGAGGTATTATAATTACTATCTTTAGTTGCTAAAACCGAAAATTTAACACCATCACCAGCGGAACCTCTACTAGAATCGACACCGACATAGCTAGAGAAAGTATCAAATTTCGTATATTTAGATAGATCGTAAATGATAGTTGATGGTGCATGAGCATAAATAGCATTCATCGAATACATTTTACGGCCATTAACTAATAGCGAAATCATATCGCCACCATCGTTTTCATTTTTCTTAAGCACGCTATATCCAACGGAACTAGTCGTCTCATCGACACTTGATAAATATACATAACTAGTTTCCTTACTAGCGGCATAGACACCTGTTATTGCTAAAGGTTCAAAAATAGAACCCCAAATACTTAATATTAATAAAATGCTTAAAAACTTTCTAAATTTTTCTCTCATAACTAACCTCCCTACTTATAACTCTTCTATATGTTTATAATATCACATTTAGGCCAAGGAAATAAACAAAAAATCACTTACTTGACACTAAATTTAGTATATTCTATCATAGTAGAAAATAAAGTGCAATAATAAATTTTATTTCAAGTTAAAACTACCTATTAGGTAGTCAGAGTGTAGACAAACCCCTAGAATTTTTCTAGAGGTTTTCTTATGCAAATTTTAAAATTTGAAATTTGATAAATT
>CANRCZ010000034.1 GCA_947629265.1 uncultured Bacilli bacterium
TAAGTACGAGGCATAAAATCACATCCTTTCTATTATTATACACCCTCTCATAAAGTTGTCTAAAAAAATGATAACATTCCAAGAAAAAATAAGGCTTGGGGGGGGGTTATCTACTAATAATATTAGTACTATTAGTGGTAACTAATGGTATAACGTATGGAGCTAGTCAGTTGACTAGCGATGGTGTGAGCTATACAAAAAATGGTGAAACTATAACAGTCAAGAAAGCCTTAGATGAGTTGATAACCAAATCATCTAAAGTTGATGAATTAGAAGAACATACTAAACTTTATAAGTATGCATATTTAGCAGATGTAGCTAAAGAGGGAGACTATGTAGCGTATGACACTGGAACTTGGTCTACGTCAAAAGAAAAGCCAACAGAAAATGGAAACTTTGGTGGATATACAAAAGATCAAAGTAAAGGAGAAAGTGTATCAGCTTGCAGTAATATTGCATCACATGGGTCAACGACGTTAAAAGGATGGCGAGTACTTAAAGTTGAACCATCAACTAAAACTGTAACAATCGTACATGCTGGACAACCCGAATGCTATTATCATGATGGACTTTCATCAACGAGTATAAATAATCTAGATACGCGATCAAGTTCTGAATACTTAAATCAAACATATGCAACATCAGCTCATGCGATGAAAAGAGAAGATGCTGAAATTATTGATCAAAATAGTACATTACGAAAAACTGGTGCAACGTATTGGTTGGCTAATGAGGTAAGTAGTTACGGGTTGCTTATGGGATATTCGACTGGTCAAATTAGTGGTGACAACAGAATGGTAGCATTAGGTTACCGCCCCGTAGTTGTTCTAAAATCAAAAATCCTAACCACAGGAAAAGGTCAAGATCAAGTCGGAAATAACGATGCTTGGCAACTTGTAAAACCTTAAAAAACACAGCGATGTGTTTTTCTTTACATTTAATTTGTAAACAACAAGCAATTTATAAAAAAATAAAATTATACTTTTAAAAGAATATGCTATACTATAATTGTATAAGGTATGTATTTATATCACACACAGCCCATAAAAGAATAAAAAAAAGAGGAACTGTCCCCCTGAAGAACAGTCCCATAAAAGAATAAAAAGGGGTTGGCTAGTGTGATACTAGCACCAATTCATTTTTTGAATTGGTGCTTTCTATAATAACGGTAAATTGAATATTTGTCAAGCATTTTTTTAAATTTTTTTAAAAAAATTTCAACGAAAAATTTCAAATAATAATTATTAACCATTTATAAACAATAAATAGAATTAATTTTAATCACTATTTTAGCTAAAAAAAATATATTAGCTATCTTTTTTTATCCATATTTGTTATAATTAAATACAGATGTTATAACAAAAAAATTAGAAAGCAGGTAAAAATATGTGTGGAATAGCAGGATTTGTAAGTGATAACAAAAATAAAGAAAAAACCCTAAAAAAAATGTTAAAAAGAATCGAACATAGAGGACCCGATAGCGAGGGTATGTATATCGATGGCGAGGTTGCCCTAGGTCATCGTAGACTTTCCATCATCGACTTAAATACAGGCGACCAACCAATCTTTAACGAAGATGGAACTATAGCGATCGTCTTTAACGGTGAAATATATAACTACCAAGAACTAAAAGAAGAACTAATCAAAGAGGGACACCAATTTAAAACTAATACCGATACCGAGGTAATAGTCCATGGATACGAACAATATCACGAAGAAATCGTCAAAAAACTAAGAGGAATGTTTGCATTCGCTCTTTACGATAAAAATAGAGAAAGACTATTTATCGCGAGAGATCATTTTGGTATAAAACCACTATATTATTACTATGACGAAGACAAATTTATCTTTGGCTCAGAAATAAAAGCCTTTATCGATAACCCTATCTTCAAAAAAGAACTAAATACCGACGTTTTAAACCAATACCTAAGATTTAATTACATACCAAGTAATCAAACATTCTTTAAAAACGTCTACGAATTATTACCAGGTACTTACATGACCTATTGGCATAAAAAACTAGATCTAAGAAAATACTTTACACCAACCTTTGACGTCCTACAAAAAGACTATAAACAGATAGTTGAAGATATCAGTAACAAAATGAAAGACTCAGTCGATAAACACCAAATAAGCGATGTCGAGGTCGGATCGTTTTTAAGTAGCGGTATCGACTCATCATATATCGTATCATTAGCGCACCCTGATAAAACCTATACCGTTGGTTACGATATCCAAAAATATAGTGAAATCAGCTACGCTACCGATTTAGCCAATAAACTAAACATTACCAATAAATCAAAAATAATAACCAAAGACGAATACTTTAAAGTATTACCAAAAATAATGTATCATATGGATCAACCCCTATCAGATCCTGCCGCCGTAGCTTTATACTTTGTAGCCGAACTAGCGAGCAAAGATGTTAAAGTAGTCCTATCAGGCGAGGGTGCTGATGAATTCTTTGGCGGATATAACTCATATCGACGTAGTGTCGACTGTGGCTGGTATAATAAAATTCCTTTCTTCATAAGGTATATAATAGCATCATTTTGTAAACTACTACCAGAGGTTAGAGGTGTCAATTTCCTAATTAGAAGAGGCCGCAAAATCGAAGATGAATACTGCGGTGTCAATAAAGTATTTACCGAAAGACAAGCTAGAAAAATTCTAAAAGATAAAAATAACTTTAAAACTAACACCGAACTTATGGCTGATACTTATAAAATCCATAAAAACCAAAGCGATATCAATAAGATGCAAGCTATCGATATCAACTATTGGTTAGTTAAAGACATATTACTAAAAGGCGATAAAATGACTATGGCTCATTCCATCGAAAGTAGAGTACCATTTACCGATATCGAGGTATTTAACCTAGCTAGAACCTTACCATACGATGCTAAAATAACCAAAGAAAATACCAAAGTAGCCCTGAGAGATGCCGCTAAAAAAGTCATACCAACCGAAGCCTATAAAAAGAAAAAACTTGGTTTCCCAGTCCCATTAAGAGAATGGATGAAAGAAGAAGATGTCTATAAGATGCTTAAAGAAGCATTTGATACCGATATCTGTAAACAACTATTCAATACTAAAAAACTAAACAAAATGTTAGAAGACCATAAAAACAATAAAAAAGATAACTATAAAAAATTATGGACCGTTTACTGTTTCATAATATGGCATCAACAATTCTTTGCATAAATTTTCACGCTTATTTCAAATAATTATCACAATTATATACTACAATGTAAATGTCGAAAGGTTGTGATAATAATATAGAGAAAAAATAAAATTAAATAAAACTTAAAGAATTGCAAGAAAACTTATAAATTAGGGTAACTCCTCTTTACTATTAGAACTCCTGTTAAAGAAAGCAGGAGTTTTAAATTGTCAAAAAATGTCGTATAAATTTTGATACATTTTTAAACTAAAAAAAAGGAAATCAAAAACTTATGTCGTATCATATAAGTAAGGAGGTGAAAAATGAAATACTTGCAATTAGCTAAAAAATATAGATACTATATTCTAGGTAGTGCTTTACTAATCGTTCTAGCTATAGGTTATATCTGGGCTAATAGCGTAACCGCTAAACAAGAAGAAAAAGAAATATTAGAAACTAACGAGGTAGCTCAAGTAGAACCAGAAATCGAAAAAATCAAAGTCGAAATCAAAGGACAAGTTAAAAAACCAAACGTTTACGAGCTAGATGCTTCAGCAAGAGTGATCGATTTAATCAATAAAGCCGGTGGCTTAACCAAAGAAGCTAATACGAACAATATCAACCTTAGCAAAAAACTAACCGATCAAGCAGTTGTTATCGTATATAGCAACGACGAAATCAATTCCTTTAAAGAAGAAAAACAAAGTCAATATAGCGTCGTAATCGAAAAAGTAGAATGTCCTGATAAAGTAAATACTGCCTGTATTGATAAAGTTCTAACTAGCGAACCTACTAAAGTAGAAACTAAAAAAGAAAAAGAAGAAAAACAAGAAACAACGACCGATGATACTAAAGATATACAAGAAGAACCAGTAGAAGAGGTAACCCTTGTTAATATCAATACCGCTAGCAAAGAACAACTTATGACCGTAAACGGTATCGGCGAAAAGAAAGCCCTAGCTATCATAGCTTACCGTGAAGAAAACGGTAACTTTAACGATATCACAGACATTAAAAATGTAAGTGGAATAGGTGATAGTATCTATGAAAAAATTAAAGATAGTATTACTGTGTAGTTTAATCATAAGAATAATTTTTATCATAACAAATAACCTATATAAAACCGAATATAAAGAGGGTACTAAATATATAGAGGGGATTATAACTGACTATAAAATCAAAGAAGATAAAGTAGATATAACCTTAAAAGCTAAAGAAAAAATAAAAATAATTTACTATACCAAAGATAAACAAGATTACGAACTAGGTGATAAAATAGGTACTAACTGTGAGTTAAAAAGACCAAATCAAAACACTAACTTTTATCTTTTTAACTATCAAAAATACCTATTAAGTCAAAAAATATACTTTATTTGTAGTCCTGATAAAATAAAATTATTAAATAAAAATAAAAACATATTATACGATATCAAAAACAAGATTATAAATAAAATCAATCAAAATCCTGCTAAAGACTATTTAAACTTGTTTATCCTAGGTAAAAACAACCTAGATGAAAAGATAAACGACAGCTATCGTACTAACGGAATAAGTCATTTATTCGCTATCTCAGGTATGCATATTACTTTATTTACAACATTGTTACTATTTATCTTAAAAAGAAATAAACATAAAAAATTAATAATCTATTCATTCTTAATCTTTTATATGTTTCTAACTAATTATCTAGTATCTGTTTTAAGAAGCGCTTTAATGTTTATGCTTTTAAATTTAAACCTAAAAATAAAACCTAATCAACTTTTAATATGGTTAGCAGTTATTTTTCTTACCTATAATCCATACTTAATATATAGTAGTGGTTTCTTATTTAGTTTTATTGTAAGTTTTACCTTGATAACCATTACTAATATAAAAAATATCAAAAATTATCTTCTAAAAGTTTTATATATATCGTTTATAGCCTCAATAGTTACAACCCCAATTATGATAAACAATTATTTTCATATCAACTTACTTAGTCCTGTTATCAATATTATTTTTGTCCCCCTTATTTCTTTTATAATTTTTCCATTTAGTTTAATAACCTTTATCTTTCCTAAATTATCTAATATTTTAATATACATGATAAATATCATTGAAAATCTATCTTTTATGATCGAAAATATCAAGATTTTAAATATTACCTTATGTCATATTTCGATACTGATATTCATTATTTACTATATCTTGATTATTTATATCCTGTATAAACTAAATAAACAAAAATTTAGATACATAATATTATATTTTATCATTATATTATTACATTTTATCTATCCTTATTTTAAAAATGATTATAATGTTCACTTTTTGGATGTTGGACAAGGTGATAGTCTGATAATTACTTTACCCCATAATCAAAATATAATGATCGATACTGGTGGTAAATTTAATAGCGATCTATCAAAAAACATTTTAATACCTTATATGATGGCTAATGGAATAAATAAAATTGATTATTTAATTTTAACTCATGGTGACTATGATCATATGGGTGAAAGTAGCAATTTAGTTAATAATTTTAAAGTAAAAAACGTCATCTTTAACTGTGGATTATATAATGATGCAGAAACCAAGTTAATTAAAATATTACAAGCTAAAAAAATAAAATATTCAAGCTGTATCGAAGAATTAAATATCGATAAGGTTAAATTGACTTTTTTAAATACTAGAAATTACGATAACGAAAACGATAATAGCAACGTCATCTATACGAAATTAAACGGTTATAAATTTTTATTTATGGGTGATGCTGGTATCGCTAAAGAAAAAGATATATTAAATAAATATCAACTTGATAATATCGACTTTCTAAAAGTTGGGCATCATGGTAGCAAAACAAGTAGTAGTAAAAACTTTATCGATTATCTTAATCCTAACTTTTCTATTATCAGTGTTGGTACAAATAACCGCTATGGTCATCCGAATCAAGAGGCTTTAAATAATTTAAAAAATACTAAAATTTACAGGACCGATCAACATGGTAGTATCAGACTTAAACTTAAAAATAAATTAAGTATCAAAACATGTAGGTTATCAAGCTAATGATCTTTTCGAAAAATTAAGGAATATATCCTAAGAAATTATCACTAAACTAGATAATTTACATACTATATTAATGAAATATCTAAAAATTATTTTAGCAACGTATATAATCTTTCAAAAAGGAATATATTAAAAGTAGAATATTAGTAGGGATTTTGGAAAGGTTAAAATAATTTAATGTGTTTATAACAAGTATTTATAAGATATTAATAATTATAATACTTGTTTATAAAGTACGTTACGTTAGTAGCGTTTATATAGATGGAAACCTTTTAAGGTTTCTTTTGATATGAAAGGTACTTATGAAAAAAATTATATTTATAATTATCGTTTTTCTTAGTGTTTTTTTATGTTTACTATCTATCAGTTATAATCACAAAAAGCATAATTTAATAGGTAGTAAGGAGTTAATAGATAATCAAGAACTTAATCAAAATAAGGTTAGTTTAAAAGTTGAAAAAAATACGCCAAAATATGTCTATCTAACCTTTGATGATGGTCCTAGTTATAGTATTACTCCTAAATTGCTAGATCTTTTAGATGAAGAACAAGTTAAAGCGACTTTCTTTGTTATCAATAAAAGTGACGATTTAGATTATTTGATCAAAAGAGAGTATCAAAGTGGTCATGCTATAGGTTTACATTCTTATTCCCATGTTTATAAGACGATCTATAAGTCAGCTGATAGCTATTTCAAGGATTTATATTTAATTAGAAACAAGGTCTTAAGTATAACTGGTAGTCTTTCTAATTTAGTCCGTTTTCCAGGTGGTTCATCTAATACTATCAGTAGAAATTATAGTAGAGGTCTGATGACCAAACTGACTAAAGAGGTTGAAAATAGGGGCTTTTATTATTTTGATTGGAATATATCTAGTGGTGATGCAACAGGTAGACTTAGTCAAAAGAGGATCTATAAAAATGTTGTAAATAATTTAAGGTATACAAACAATGTTATTTTGATGCACGATTTTGAAAATAATTATGGTACCTTAAAGGCTTTAAAAGATATTATTAAATATTGTAAGGATAATGGTTATATTTTTAAAACACTTAATCAGGATATTGTCGTCCATCATCGGATTTTAAATTAATTTGTAAAACTTTTGTGAAATATTAGGAATTTATTAGTATTAATGCTATAATTAGTACATGCAGATTGGAGGATTTATGTATTGTAAATATTGTGGACAAAAGTTACAAGATGGCAAATGTACTTGTGAAAAAAGTCAAAATAATAAGTTTAGTGTATCAAATTTAGCTGGTGTGCTTAAAAAGTATTTGAAAAATCCTATATCAACTACTAGTAGCTACACCAAAAAGGGTAATATTAAAAATAGTGCTATTTTAATAATTGCAAGTATATTTACAAATAGTCTTTTATTTACTTTGTTGATAAATGAGGTTATGGCTTATTTATCTAATATTGTAAGTATCAATTATGTTAAAATGTTTGGTTTAGTTTCGATTGTTCAGTTAATCGTCCTATGTGCTTTTTTGGTTATCAGCTATATAATTTCGGCATGTATGTCTAAAAGTGATAAGCTAAATATCGCAAGTTTCATCAATTGTCTAGCGATTTCGTTATTGATGATGGGGTTAGTAAGTTTTGTACAGGTGATATTTTATTTAATATTTAAGCATATTTTATATGTCGACATATTATTAGGTTGGATTTTAATTGTCGCTTTTATCAGTATGTTGATGTTTATAATATTATATTACAGTGGCTTAAAAACCGCTAATGCGATTGACTATAATAGAAATTTTTATTTAGTTATCTTATCGATATTAGCAACTATTTTAGGTTCGATAATGATAATCAATTTTATTAAGTTTCCAACTGAACAGGTAGATAATCATCATAATAATTATGTTGAAAAAAATATGTACGATGATATTTGGTGGTAATTTTGATAAAAAGGTTTGCAAAAATTAATTATTGTGTTATAATTAGTTTGTGCTCGTCTCCTTAGCTCAGTTGGTAGAGCAACTGACTCTTAATCAGTGGGTCTAGGGTTCGAATCCCTAAGGGGACACCAGATGATAATTAATCCTTTATTTTAAAGGATTTTTATTTTTTGGTCTTGTTTTTAGTCTTATTTTGGTCTTGTTTTAATTTATAAATCTTTAAAAACGTGGGTCAAAATATGTTGAAAAATGGTGATTCCTTAATAAATCTGAAATTTTGTATAAAAATTTTAAAAAATTTTTTGGTATGGTTTTGTATTGAAATTAAAGGGCAAACTAGCGATTGTCGAATAATGGCGTACGATTTTTTAAAAATTACAGAAATTCAAAAATCGCTCAGAAATTTGAAA
>CANRCZ010000035.1 GCA_947629265.1 uncultured Bacilli bacterium
TAGCATTTTACCATTTAGAGTAAATAATCGACCAGAATTAGTAGTTATAAAATTAAAGAATAAGTAATAAATTACAACATTCAAAATAAATTAACAAATTAATTTTATCACATATATCATTATAATACACGAAAAATTTAAAAAATTGTCTATTTTCGTGATTTTTGTCGTGATATAATATTTGTATGAAAAAAGTATTGACAAAACTTAGATAGTCAATTTATATGATTAAGATTATTGCGTAAAAAATAACATTTTTGTTTGCTTCAACTGATAATAATTTAGCACTTTTTATCACGTACAATAAACAAAAAAAGTTCACAAAAAATAAGCTGTATAAAGCTTATTTTTTTAATAATTAAATAATTTACAATGATATTGATATAGTAATTCATTAATATCAGCAATTTTAAATATCTTATGGATAAAACAAAATCTGATGATTAGGTCATATTCATTATTTTTAGGTAAGGAATATGAGGCACTATTCAAAAGTTCATCCAATTCATCTTCGGTTAATTCTAAAGCAATTGCTAGTAGAATGATTGTCTCTTTACTAGGGTGGTAGTTTTTATCACTTCTAATTTTTGAAAAAAGTCTTCGATCAATATGAACTTTATTATATACATCGGCATCTTTAAGATTTCTATCATCAATAAACTTAAATAACATTGTTTGAAAATCACTATATTCGTCATGCTTATCGATAAAGTCTTTAACATTTTCTTCATCATAACGCATTAATTTATCTTCATAAAAGTATTGAACAGCATTGATATTACCGGTTCTTTCTTCTATTAAATTATTATCGATATAGTATTTTAATTCTTCTTTTATACCTTTCATTTTAACTCCTTTATAAGTACTATAAATTATTGTATCACACTAAAGCTAAATTGTCGCTTTTTAAGTGACCTATAGTGTAAATAACTATTGTATTATGTTGATGAAAAGGAGATGTTATAATGACAAAGAAAAAAGAAGTGACAAATGTGTTTTTCATCCTAGATAGAAGTGGTTCAATGGCTGGTACAGAAAAGGATACGATAGGTGGCTATAACAACTATATAGATAAGTTTAAAAAGAAGGATGCTAAAATTACAACCGTTCTATTTGATGATGAGTATGAAATGATTACTCAAAGGGAAGATGTTAAGACAGTGCCTAAATTAACAAGTAAAAAATATTTTGTAAGAGGTAGTACAGCTTTATTAGACGCTATTGGTAAGTCTATTAGATTTATGGAACAAGAAAAAGCGGGAAAGGTTATATTTATTATTACTACTGATGGTTATGAAAATGCTTCTAAAGAGTTTACAAAAGACCAAATAAGAGAAATGATTCGTGGCCATAAGAAGTGGGAGTTTATTTACATTGGAGCAGATATTGATTCCTATGATGAAGGAAGAAGTATTGGTATTAAGGATAATAATATAGCTAACTATCAAAAAGATCGCAAGGGTATTGCTAAAATGTTTGATGCTGTAGCTTTAGCAAGTGATGCTTATTGTGAAGAAAGTCACATTGATATGTCATGGAAAGAAGATCTTGAAAAATATGTTGAAGAGAGTAAAAAGTTTGATGAATAAATTTTTTAATTAAAACAGATTCAGAAAAAATAACTATGTTGTAGTTATTTTTCTTTTTTTAAATATGATATAATTTAGATATATATACAAAGTTTAGATGATAAAAAAAGGAGTTATATGACGAAAGAAGAATTATTAAATACATTAGGTATCAAGCATCCGACGGATAGTTTATTAAACCATCCTAAAGTTTTAGAATTACTTAATTATTGTAATATTAATGATGCTACTATTTATGAAGGAAACTTTGAAATCAAAGAAGAAGCTTTTAAAATATTACTTGAAAATATTCATTCCTTTGAAACTTTACTAGTTATTTTGCATAATACCGGTGTTATCTTAAGTTTAGAATATCATCCTAAAGAAATAGCGCTTTTTTATAATTTATATGATTCGGAGAAGTTACAATATAGTGAGTATGCTGATATTTTAATTAGTGATGAATATTTAAAATATGCATCAAAGGAATGGACGGAAGATGTTTTTTTGCATGAAGAAAGAGTTTTATACTTTGATAACCAAAGTTTTATGTTACAAGAACCTAGCCCTAATGATGAAGCACCTATTTATCTATTAAATCTTACGGCTTTAAAAAAAGCTCAAGATAGGGGATTACTTAAAGAAGCTATAGCGAAGTTTATGGAATAACTATCAATGATAGTTATTTTTGGTTGTAAATCTTTTCTTAAATAGGTATAATATTAGTAGAAGTTTAGGTAAGACTTCAAAAGATATGGAGAGTAGAATATGAGAAGAGTTAAAGCAGTTTTTTTAAGTCTATTATGCCTAGTTATAATGACAGGATGTGAACAAGCAAAGGAAGAAAAAAAATCTGAACAAAAATTAGTTTGTACTGCTACCGAAAAAGAAGATGGTATGGACATTGAAGAGGTTATTTCAATGACTTATAAGAATGACAAGTTAAAGCATATGACTATAGAAGTTAATACTATAATTAATGATGAGACAGTTCAAAAAAATTGGAGTGCATTTAAAGAGGCTATGAATAAAGAAAATGGCGAATTTACCAAAGAAGGTATCAGTTTAAAAGTAGAAACTAACGATCAAAAATATGAATATAAGACTTCTTTAGATATCGATGTTGATAAAGCTAGTACCGAAGACTTAAAAGAACAAGGTTTTAGTGACTTAAAAGAAGATGATAGTACTTTAGAAAGCACCAAGAAAGCTGCTGAAGAAGACGGCGCTGTTTGTGTAATTAAGTAAACCATATGGTTTACTTTTTTTAGACAAAGACTAAAATCGTTGCATTTACTATAAACATAAAATGTGGTAAGATTATCTATAGTAGGATGGTGATAATATGGAACTTTATGTCGTACGCCATGGTCAAACATTATCTAATGTTGAAAAAATATATAATTATGTCAATGAGGACTTGAATCAGGCTGGTATTATTCAAGCTCATGCTTTGAAAGAAAAGATAAAAGATATAACTTTTGATGCTGTTTATTCATCACCATTATTAAGAGCTCGCCATACAGCTCGTATTTTAAATGATAATGAAGATATTATTCTCTATGATGAACGTTTACGTGAAAGAGAGCATGGAACTTTAGAAGGTAAACCGGTAACTGTAACTAATCGTAACGATTATTGGAATTACTATAAAGACGTTAAGGATGGTAATAGTGAAAGTGTAAAAGAGCTTTTTGACCGTGTAAAGTCTTTTCTTGATGAATTGAAAACGAAGGATTATCAGCGTGCCTTAATTATTACGCACAATGGAGTTGCAAGAGCATTCCATGCCTATTTTGAAGGTATACCAGAAGACGGAAATATGCTTGATTTAGGAATTAATAATACCGAAGTAAAAGTATACCAATTATAGTTATTGAATTTAATAAATAATGATGATATAATTTTATTGACATCTTATAAAGAGTGATGGAGGGACTAGCCCTATGAAATCACACCAACCTATTAAATTAGGTGGTAATGCTAGAACGATAAGATAACTTTTTTTATGCTCAAGGTTATCTTGAGCCTTTTTTTATGAGATGTGAAAGGAGGATTTATGAAATTATATAGTAATGAAATTGTTTTTCGTGGACATCCCGATAAAGTGTGTGATCAAATTAGTGATGCTTTATTAGATGCCTTCTTAAAGCAAGATGAAAATAGTCGTTGTGGTATTGAAGTTGTTGGTGGTAAAGGAAAAATCTTCATAACTGGTGAAGTTACTAGTCAAGCTAGTGTTGATATTGAAGAAGTAACAAAGCGAGTACTCCGAGATATTGGTTATGATGATAACTATGAAATTATAAATAATCTCGGTCTACAAAGTCCAGATATTGCCCTAGGAACTAATGATTTAGTTAATGGGGCTGGGGATAATGGGATGATGTTTGGTTACGCTTGTAAAGATACCAAAGAATTACTTCCAACAGCTATGGTAATATTACAGAAGTTAAGTCGTCGTTATGATGAATTAATTAGAGTAGATCATCGCTTTTTACCTGATGGTAAAGCTGAAATAACTGGTGTTTATGATAATGATAAATTAGTGGCAATTAAAACTTTTACCATTTGTTATCAAAATACGGAAGAAGAGCGTAAAGAAACAGATGACATTATTAAGAATATCTGCCTTGACATTTGTAGAGAATATCATCTTACCATTGATCAATTTTTAATTAATCCAACTGGTCGTTTTGCAATAGGTGGCTTTATGGGTGATGCTGGAGTAACTGGACGTAAAATTGTAGTTGATAGTTATCAATCTTTCACTAATGTCGGTGGTGGTGCTTTCTCTGGTAAGGATCCTACTAAAGTCGATCGAAGTGGTGCATATAAAGCCCGAGAAATAGCGAAGAAAGTTGTCAGTGAAAGTGCTGATTATGATTGGTGTTTAGTACAATTATCTTACGCTATTGGCATTGAAAGACCTTTAGCTATCTATATTAAAACAAATAAAGGTGATTATGAGGTACCGGATTATCTATATGAAGAGTGTCGGCCAATAAATATTATTAATGATTTAAACTTAAAAAAGATTAATTATGAGCAAAGAGCTATGTTTGGACATTTTACTTCTTAAAAAAAGGATTATCTATTTGATAATCTTTTTATTTGCTATTTAAAAATAATGTTTTAAAAGTTTCTTTCATATAAGCTTTTATTTCATCTAAAGAGTAATTTATTTCTTTACGATAATGTTTAATAACGAGACTCATTGAGCCATCAATAAAGAAGTAAAGGTTTAGTTCAAAATCATGATGGTGGCGATCTTTTAAGGCCTTGGATAGTGTATTAACAATAATTTTATTTAGACCAAAAGTAAATAGTAGGGGATCTTGGCTAGATAGAATCATTGAATAAATATCCTCATTATCTTCTAGATAGTGAAAGATTTCATCAAAGTAAGCATCAATATCACCAACTTCTTTAAATTGATCAATATTTTTTATTAGGACATCTAATGTTTCGTTTTGAATCTCTTTAGCGACCTCATAAATATTATCGTAATGGGTATAAAAAGCACTCCTTGTTATATCGGCTTTATTGACTAAATCAGTTACGGAAACTTTGTTTAAACCTTCTTTTTCTTTAACTAGTTCAGCAAAGGCTTTTTTGATTTTTTCACGTGTTTTACGTGATGAAGCATTAATTACTTTTACTTTCATCGTCTCATCTCCATATGACTTATTTTAACATATATTTTAACAAAAATAAATATAGTGTCAAAATTTTGACATTAATTAATATTTTGCTATTTACCTCTCTTCTTAATAGTGTTATAATCGAGCTTTAGGGGGGATACCTATGAAAAAAATAACTGATTTTATTGTTGAAAAAAGGTATTTTATATTAGTTTTATTTTTAATTTTGACAGTTGTATCACTGTTTTTAAGTAATCAAGTAAAGGTTAATCATGATATGACAAAATATCTTCCTGATTCATCTGATACACGTAAGGGTATGGATATCATGGATAAAGAATTTAAAGAGCTAAAAGATAGTTCTTTAAATATTATGGTTAAAGATTTAACTGTTGAGGAAAAAGAAGATGCCTATGAGTATTTAAAGAAAATTGATAATGTCAGTGACGTATCTTATGATGATACAGATAAATATAATAAAGATGAGTATAGCTTATATGTCTTAACTATTGATGCGGAAGCTGATAGTTCTATGGCTAGTGCTGTTTATAAAACAGTAACTGAATATTTTGGTGATAAATTAGTTGATACATCAGGAACAGCATCAGATTATAATAAAGTTATATTACCTTTTTATATTATTGTTTTAGCTGTTTTAAGCGCTTTAGTTATTTTAATTATCATGTGTGAATCATATGTTGAACCATTTCTTTTCCTTATTGCAATTTTGATTGCTGTAGCTTTAAACGGGGGAACTAATATTATTTTTGATAGTGTATCTAATATTACTAGTTCGATTTCGGCTATTCTACAAATGGCTTTATCAATGGATTATTCGATTATGCTTATGAATCGTTATCGTCAAGAAAGATTGCATGAAGAAGATAAAGTAAAAGCGATGAAAGAAGCTTTACATAATGCTTTTAAGGCTATATCAAGTAGTTCGGTAACAACGGTCGTTGGCCTTTTAGCGCTTGTCTTTATGAGTTTTAAAATAGGTAAAGATTTAGGCTTTGTTTTAGCGAAGGGTGTACTATTTAGTCTAATTAGTATTTTTACATGTTTACCAGGACTTATCATTATGTGTGATAAACTTATTTATAAAACGAAAAAGAAAAGTCCTATCATTACTTTAAATTATGTTGGTAAAATTGCATACAAGTTACGTTATGTAGCTGCTATTATATTTTTAGCTATTTTTATTACTAGTTATTTTTTAAAGGGTAATTTAGGTATTCTATATACAGCTTCAGGAGCTGATCAGATTGATAATACATTTAAACTAAATAATCAGATGGCGATTGTCTACCCTAATCAAGAAGAATCAAAGATGAGTAATTATTGCCTTGATTTAGACGATGATGACATCGAAGTATTATGTTATGGTAATACGATCAATCAGCCTTTAAAATATAGTGAACTTAATGCTAAATTTACTGATTTAGGTAAAGATGTTCAAGCTGATAATTATCTTTTAAAACTTATTTATTATCATTACTATAACGCTAAAGAAAATAATACGATTAGGTTAGATAACCTTCTAAAATTTATTGAAAAAGACGTCTATGCTAATGAAAAAATGAGTGATGATATTGATGAATCAATGCGTAATGATATCAATCGTTTAGAGATGTTTGCCGATGCTAAATTGGTAAATGAAAAAAGAACAGCTGCTTCTATAGCGCAAGTTTTAAATATTGATGTCAATAAAGTTAACGATCTATTAATTTATTATAATTCAAAGAAGACCGTTACTAAATTATCTTTACGTGAATTTGCCTTATTTATGAATTTGGATGTTGTAAATAGTAAATATGGTAATGATGTTAAAAAAGAAAAAGAAAATATCAATAATCTTTTAACTTTTACTAACTCTCAAATGATTCAAAAGCGAATGACGGCACAAGATTTAGCTAAAACATTTAATATTGACTCTCAACTTGTTAATTCCTTATTTACTTATTATGCTAGTACAAAGGTACCAGAAACACATTTATCTTTAAAAGAATTTAGCTCATTTATCTTGAGTGATATTGTTACTGATGAAGCTTATCAAGATATGTTTGCTGATGAAAATACTTTATCAAGTATTAAGATAATGAATGCATTATCTGATATTGATACTATCAACACACCAATGGATAGTAAGCAATTATCAACTTTACTTGATCAAGATGTTTCTTTACTTTTCTATCTTTTGGCGGATAGTACCGGTGCGATTACTCCATATGATTTTGTTACTAAAGCTCTTGCTAGTGGCTATATCACTGACGAGAATATCAATCGTAAATTAACTCTTTTAAAAGGAATTATGGATAGTGCTTTAGCGAATAAAACTTTTAGTTATCAAGAAGTAAGTAGTATGATGGGTCTTGATGAACAATTAGTAATGGGTATTTATACGCTATATTATCAAAAGGGTATGAAACTTACTCCATATGAATTTGTTAATTTTATCCTAAAAGAAAAAGATAATCCGCTTTTAAAAGATAATTTAAATGATTCAATGTTGGAACAATTGAAGACCGCTAATCGTATTATGGATAGTGCTCTTAAAGAAACTATTTATACAAGTGATAATCTAGCTTCCTTCTTAGGAATGGATAAAGATACAATTAAACTTATATACTCTTTATATGATAAAAATGTTAAAAAGAACCAAGTTAAACTTTCTTTTAAAGAGTTTGTTAGTTTCTTAATTAATGATGTAATGAAAAATAAGTCATATGCTAATCTTTTTACCGATGATATGAAAGAAAAAATAACGATTGTTGATAAAATTATTAATAATACTTTAAACAATAAAAAATATAATAAAGATGAGTTATATGATTTATTAATTCCTTTAGCTCCAGATCTTAATAAAGATTTAATCGATTTAGTTTATATCTATTATGGTAGTGTCAACGATTATCAAGAAAAATGGCAATTGACTATTGAAACTTTTGTCGATTATTTAAATAGTGATATTTTAAAAGATCGACGTTTTGATAGCTATATTGATCAAAAAATGCGTACGGATATTGAGGATGCAAAAGTAACAGTTAAAGATGCTCGTGATCTCCTTTTAGGAGAAAATTATTCTCGTATGGTATTAAATACTAATTTTGAACCTGAATCAAAAGTAACTTTTAAGTTCATTGGCGATGTTAAAAAGAATCTTAATGATGGTAGTTATATCATCGGTGATTCACCTATGGCTTATGATATGAGTAAAAGCTTTCAAGGGGAACTTAATTTAATTACAATTTTAACGATGATATTTATTTTCCTTGTA
>CANRCZ010000036.1 GCA_947629265.1 uncultured Bacilli bacterium
AGCTTTATCGATTAAGTTTAACACGATTGGTGTTGCGATTAATGCGATGATTGCTAAAATAACGATTACAGCTAATAGTTCAATTAATGTAAAACCTTTTGTATTTTTCTTCATTGCAATTCCTCCTCTATTCTTATAACATAATCTTATCATTTAATATTTTGTGTTGTCAATAAATTTTGATTTTATTTACAGTTTTATACAAATAAAAAGGATATTATTCATATCCTAATTATTCACCTGCTGAAGATGTACTTATAGTAGCTTTACCTTCACTGTTAACAACTACACCATATCCGTTAATAGTCAAGCTTGCATCTGTTACTGAACCATTGTCATCAAATGTGATAGTACCACTATCATCTGGCAAATCACCTTTAATATCTAAAGATAATGTAGCAACTGAACTACTAGAACTATCTTTGCAATCTAAAGCTTTACCATCATCTGAAACTGTACAAGTAGTTCCAGCTAATTTAACACCTGTGTTTTCCATTAATGTTACTACGGCAGCTTTTTCTGCAGCATTAACATATGCATATGCACTTGATTCTGCAGCTCCCTTTCTAGCTTTATCGATTAAGTTTAACACGATTGGTGTTGCAATTAATGCGATGATTGCTAATATTACAATTACAGCTAATAATTCAATTAGTGTAAAACCTTTTGTATTTTTCTTCATTGTAATTCCTCCTTATTTTTATACTACAATCTTATCATTTAATATTTTGTGTTGTCAATAAATTTTAATCCTGTTTACAATTTCATACAAGAAAAAAGGATATTATCTATATCCTATACACCGCCAGAACTAGTACTACTAGAATCTTCACTGCTAGTATCATCGCTACTAGATTCTGATGGTGTTGTTGGTGTTGTTGCAGTTGTAGTTGATACAGTTGCTTTACCTTTATCATCAACTACTACACCATACCCATTGATAGTGAAACTTGCATTAGTTACAGAACCATTTTCATCAAATGTAATAGTACCACCACTACTTGGTAAGTCACCTTTGATATCTAGTGACAAAGTAGCAACGCTGCTTGCTCCGCTTGCACAATTTAAAACATTAGTACTTGTTTGAACTGTACAAGTAGCGCCACCTAAGTTAACTCCAGTGTTATCCATTAAAGTAACTACAGCAGCTTTCTCAGCAGCATTAACGTATGCATATGCACTTGATTCTGCAGCTCCTTTTCTAGCCTTATCGATTAAGTTTAACACAATTGGTGTTGCAATTAATGCGATGATTGCTAATATTACGATTACAGCTAATAGTTCAATTAATGTAAAACCTTTTGCACTTTTCTTCATCATTAACCTCCTCTATTTTTATAATACAATCTTATCATATTTAAAAAATTATTGCAATAAAATTGATCAAAATTAAAAAGAATGCAATAACATTCATTTTAACATTAAGCTACAGTTGCTTTCCCAGTACTATCGATCGTCACATTATAACCATTTATTACTAAATTAGCAGACTTAACTGATCCATTAGTATCAAACGTAACTGTACCATCATTTTCTGGTAAATCACCCTTAATATCCAAAGTTAAACTGACAGGTGACTCATCTTCTGGTGGTTCAGTTGTCTTACAAGTTAAACTAGTTGGACCACTTATAGTACAAGTTTTATCAGCTAAACTGACACTTGTATCGTCCATAAGTTTTACAACTGCAGCTTGTTCAGCAGCTTTAACATACGCATAAGCACTTGATTCAGCTGCCCCTTTTCTAGCTTTATCGATTAAGTTTAACACGATTGGTGTTGCAATTAAAGCGATAATAGCTAAAATAACGATAACCGCTAATAGTTCAATTAATGTAAAACCTTTTCTCTCTTTCATATTTTCCTCCAATCATAAATTGTTATATTATTTAAATAAATAATATTCTTTTTTATTATGTATAAATATATATATTTTATACACTATATAAAAGAAAGAAAAAAATTATAAACTTTAAATTTATAATTTTAATCATCACTTTCTTCTAAATTTAGAGAAATATCATCAATAGAATAACCATCATCAATATCCTTAATATTTAAATTTTCAATAAATAACGTTGCTTTAAAATCCTTAATTGATGAATTAATAGCATTCTTTAATTCACTATTTAAACTTAAATCTAAATTTTTTATAGGTGTTTTTAAAGATACATTTTTATTAGATTTTTCACCTCTTGATTGACTGATAATGTCAATCATATCATCACCGTTTTTAACCTCATTATCAAAGTCAAAATTTAATGGTTTAATTTCTGTTAAATGAATAGATTTGTTATCATGATATATCTCTTGATAAATTTCTTCAGTAATATATGGGAAGAAAATACTAAAATCTTGTAGTAACTTATAAAGAATTATATATACGGTCTTTTGACCAGAATACCTTGGAATATCACCAAATTCCTCAGGTCGATACAATCTATGTTTTACAATTTCAATATAGTTATCACAGAAATTCCAGAAGAATTTTTCTAAATGATTTAACGCTAAACCGACCTCATATTCATCTAAATACTTGATAAAACCTCTTTCCATTTCTTGGAAAGTTCCTAAAATCCACTTATCGACATATTCAAAATCATCAAATGCTCGATCTTCATAATCGGCTAAATGCATTTCAATAAATTTAGATACGTTCCAAATTTTATTTATCAATTTTTTACCACGAGCTAAAGTTTCTTCACTAAATACGATATCGGTTCCAAGTCTTCCTGAGCCAGCCCAATATCTGATTACATCAGCGGAATATTGTTCGATTAAATCGATAGGTTCAACTTTGCTATTGCCTTTTGATTTGCTGATTTTTTCACCCTTGTCAGCCATTACAAAACCAGAGATCATGACATTATCCCAAGGACGACTACCAAAGTGATAAAAACTTTTAACAATCGTATAGAAATCCCAAGTTCTTATAATTTCTGAAGCATTAGTTCTAATACTCATAGGTTTTAAAATATCTTCATAATTATCTTTTTCACCATATCGCATGTTGATTAAAGGGGTTACTGAAGATGTTGCCCACGTATCCATAACATCCGTTTCTGGTACAAATTCCTTACATTTACATTTAGGACATTCACTAATGCTTGGACTATCTACTAATGGGTTAACTGGTAAGTCTTCTTTACGAGCGAAAATAGGCTCACCACATTCTTTACAGTACCAAACAGGGAAAGGTACACCGAAATATCTCTGTCTTGAAATACACCAATCCCAAGCGATATTGTTTACCCACTCTTCATATCTTGCATGCATATGTTCTGGATGCCATTTAATTTCGTTACCGATTTTTAAGAAATCATCTTTATGACTCATAATATCGATAAACCATTGTTTCATAACAGAATATTCGACTTCTCTACCACATCTTTCGTGAGTTTGAACCTCGTGCTCTAATTCTTCGATTTTAACGACAAAACCAGCTTCTTTTAAGTCTTCGATGATCTGTTTTCTAGCTTCTTTAATTTTCATACCACCATATTTTTTTACACTATCGATAATTCTACCATCATCTGTAAAAATATATTTTAGTGGTAGATTGTATTTTTTCCACCATTCGATATCGGTTTGATCACCAAAGGTACAACACATAACGACACCGGTACCTTTATCGATAGCGACTTTTTCATCAGCCATAATAGGTACCTCGACATCGATAACAGGAATATGGGCTGTTTTTCCGATCAAGTGATTATGAGCTTCATCTAAAGGGTTAACAAAGACACATACAATAGCGGGTAACAACTCTGGTCTCGTTGTAGCGATGGTAAATTCTTCGCCTGTTTCAACGGTTTTAAAGTTGATATAATTAAATGTTGTTTTAATTGTTTTGGTTTCAAGTTCAGCTTGTGCTATAGAGGTTAAACATTCGTTACACCATAGAGCTGGACTTTCTTTATGATAACAGTGACCTTTATCGATTAAATCTAAAAATGATAATTGACTGATTTTAATAGTTGATGGGCTTACTGTCTTATAATGGATATTCCAATCGGTACTTACGCCCATTTTGCTAAATAAGGTTTGAAATTCTTCTTCGTATTTATCGGTTGTTTTATAGCATAGTTTAGAAAATTCTTCACGACCGATTTCATGTGCTTTTTTACCTTGTTCTTTTTCGACTAGTCTTTCACTAGGTAGACCGTTATCATCGAAACCGAATGGGTAGAATATATTGTACCCTCTAAGTCTTTTGTATCTAGCGATCATTTCTGTTTGGGAATAAGAAAAGATATGTCCAATATGGATTTTACCATTGACTGTTGGTGGTGGTGTATCGATTGAGAATACCTCTCTTTGATCTGGTTTAAATTCGTAAATTTTATTGTCTTTCCAATAGTTAAGCCATTTATTTTCTTTTTCTTGTGCATTATATTTTTTGTCTAACATAATATCATCCTTTCACTTTTTATGGGTAGTAAATAAAAAACGAGCGAAAACGTAAAGGACGAATTGCTCGTGGTACCACCTTAATTTATAGTAAATTATACTATCTCTAACCTTTAATGCAGGTATACATTATATCTTACTGTTATTTCGGATATACAGCTAGCAAGCTACCTTTGAATAAACGCATTATCTATTTCCACCAACCATAGACTCTCTATAAACTAATTTATTCTACTCCTCTTGTTCATCGCTTTTATTTAATTATAAATAGTTAAGTCACAATTGTCAACCATCTAATTGCTTATATATCAAAAATAAAAGCCAAATTGACTTTTAATTTTTAAGTATAACTTTTTCGCCTTCCATATCGTAAGATATTTCTTTTAAGCTACCATCCTTAGTTACAGCACATATGAATTCATCTCTACATGTAACAGGACCTCTTTTTTCAGCTGATAATGCTAAACCGACGATATCACTACCCTCTACCTTTTGAAATTCAATATTTTCTTCATTGATATCAGATTGTCGTGTTTCTTCATCGATAGTAGAATCTTTAAGTAACTCTAATAAATAAGTAGTTCCAAAATATACCTCATTACTATTAGTAATGGCCGCGATTTCTATATAGTTACTACAATATTTAACGTAAGTAAAATATTTTATATCACTAGGTAAGTTACTTACTTTGATATTTTTTCCCTCAATGCTCACTACAAGTTTTTTATTTTCGACTTTAATATTAAGCATATCTAAAATTGTTGCTTCTTGATATCTACTATATTTATTATCGTTAATTGTAGTACTTGTCGTATCGCTTACATTTTGACTAGAATTATCAGTGCTTTCATTATTGTTCTTATTTTGGCTACTGATTACTAATACACCGCCTACTACTAATGCTAGTATAACTACAGCGATAATTCCAATTGATTTTTTATCCATTTCAAACTCCTCTTTCTATATGTTGATTTTAACATGGATAAATAGTGATGTCAATTTATTTTTAGACAAATTTTTTGTGTTGACTATAATTATTTACATAAAAAATAAAAGCCAAACTTGACTTTTATTTAATAACTACATATTTTTGTTTATCTTCATCGTAGTCTATTTCTTGTAACTTACCATCACTAGTAACAACACATATTAACTTATTTTTACATGAAACAAGATATCTTTTTTCAGGTTCTATTGATAAATCAACAGCATCATTAGTTTCTAGTTTATCAAATTTAACATTTGATTTACTAATAACAGATTCTTCTGTTTCTACCTCTTCATCAAGATTTATAAGATTTTGTAATAAATCGGTTTCCACATGATATACCTCATTACTATTAGTAATGACCGCGATTTCTAAAGTTCCATCACAAGTTGTAATGTATGAAAAGTATTTTACATCACTAGGTAAGTTGCTTACTTTGACATTTTTTCCTTTAAAACTCATTACAAGTGTCTTATTTTCAACTTTAATATTAAGATCATTCTCATTTGCTTCTTGATATCTACCATGTTCGATATCATTATCTGTACTTGTTTGGGTACTAGTAGTACTTGTCGTATCGCTTACATTTTGACTAGAATTATTGGTGCTTTCATTATTGTTCTTATTTTGGAAGCTGATTACTAAGACACCACCTACTACTAGTACTAATATAACTACTACGATAATTCCAATTGATTTTTTATCCATTTCAAACTCCTCTTTCTATATGTTGATTTTAACATGAGTAAAAAACTATGTCAATTTATTTTTAAACAAATTTTTCATGTTGACTATAATTATTTACATAAAAAAATAAAAGCCAAACTTGACTTTTAATTTTCAAGCGTAGCTTTTTGATTTTCGATATCGTAGTATATTTCTTTTAAGCTACCATCCTTAGTTACAGCACATATGAATTCATCTCTACATGTAACAGAACCTCTTTTTTCAACTGATAATGTTAAACCGACGATATCACTACCCTCTACCTTTTGAAATTCAATATTTTCTTCATTGATATTAGATTGTCGTGTTTCTTCACTCATGGTAGAGTCTGTAAGTACCGATAATAAATAAGTATTTGCAAAGTATACCTCATTGCTATTAGTAATGGCCGCAATTTCTAAATAATCACTACAGTATTTAACGTAAGTAAAATATTTTATATCACTAGGTAAGTTGCTTACTTTGATATTCTTTCCTTTAACACTCATTACAAGTTTTTTATTTTCGATTTTAACATTAAGTATATTTGAAATTGTTGTTTCTTGATATTGAATGTATTTGTCTTCATTAATTACAGTACTATCAGTACTTGTAGTATTACTTTCACTAGAACTATTGGTACTACCATTATTGTTCTTATTTTGGCTACTGATTACTAAGACACCGCCTACTACTAGTGCTAGTATAACTACTACGATAATTCCAATTGATTTTTTATCCATTTCAAACTCCTCTTTCTATATGTTGATTTTAACATGGGTAAAAGACGGTGTCAATTTATTTTTAAACAAATTTTTTATGTTGACTATAATTATTTACACAAAAAATAAAAGTCACATTGACTTTTACTCAGCAACTACATATTTATCTTTATCTTCATCGTAGACTATTTCTTTTAAAAGGCCTCTACTATTTATAACACCTATAAATTTACTTTGACATGTAACACCATCTCTTCTATCAATTTCTACTGATAAATCAACAGCATCAGTTTCTATTTTCTCAAATTCAACATTTGCTTTACTAATTACAGACTCTTCTGTTTCTTCTTCTTCATCAAGATTTATAAGACTTTCTGCTAAATCAGTCCACGCATAATATACCTCATTACTATTAGTAATAGCCGCGATTTCTACCCATGCAGCACAATCGCTAACGTATGAAAAGTATTTTATATCACTAGGTAAGTTACTTACTTTGACATTTTTTCCTTTAACACTCATTACAAGTGTCTTATTTTCAATTTTAACATTAAGCATATCTAAAATTGTTGCTTCTTGATATCTACCGTTTTTGGTATCATTACTTGTACTTGTTGTTGTACTAGTAGTACTTGTCGTATCGCTTACATTTTGACTAGAATTATTGGTGCTTTCATTATCGTTCTTATTTTGACTACTGATTACTAAGACACCGCCTACTACTAGTGCTAATATAACTACTACGATAATTC
>CANRCZ010000037.1 GCA_947629265.1 uncultured Bacilli bacterium
TCAATTATACTAAATTTATATTACATTTTCAATATGTTTTTTCAAAGAAAAAAACTGAAAAATCAGTTTTTAACATTTTTTTATTTATAATTATGCTAGTTTCCAAGCATTACTGTGTCCAAGACCATCTGATCCTTGTCCCGTGGTAAGGACTGTAGATTTTAGGACTATTACAGGTCGGAAACCGAACCGTAAGGTATCATGATCATTGTAAAAGATATATCCATCTTTATTAACGTACCACAAGCTGATGGAACTACCTTTAGTAGCTACCCAATAATAATCCCCTGTTGTCCGTAAAGTTTCATCAGTACCATCAATACTTTTTGTAATGTCATATGCTTCAGCTTGAGTCATAGCATGAGCTGAGTCAGCGTATGAATTTTTATATTCTTTTGCCGCTTCGTCATTTAACATTTTTATACTCGACTCGCTATCTTCACCAACTCCATAATAATAGCATTCGGGTTGCCCAGCGTGAACTAAGTAAACTTGCTTGTTTACGATTTTTAACACACGCCAGCCTTTCAAATTCGTTGAACCGCTACCACATACTGAAACACTTTCATTTTTACTAGTACCAGCTTCATATCCACCAAAGTTTCCATGACTTGTTGGTAATTTTGAACTATTTTTCCAAGTTCCAGCATCATACGCTACGTAGTCTCCCACGTTTACTTTATCTGCTAAATAATGTACTGTCTGTTCATAATCAGTTACTTTTCTCTCCAAATCATCAACTTTAGATGACTTAGTTATTAATTCATCTAACGTTTCCTTTACACTTTTTGTTTGACCATTTCTAGTGTAGCTTACACTTTCACTTTGGAGGTTAGTCACTCCATATGTTATACTATTAGTTACCACTAATAGTATTAATATTATTAGTAGATAACCCCCCCCCAAGCCTTATTTTTTCTTTCATTTTTTCTTATCTCCTTTTCTTTATTTTACACTCTAATTATACTAGATTTATATCATATTTTCAATACTGTTTTGTTATAAAGAAAAAAAGCTGAATTTTCAGCTGTATTATTTCATTTCAACAAGTTGCCATGCGTCTTGATCAAATTCATCTTGTCCTTTACCTGTAGTTAAAATACCAGTTTTTAAAACTACTACAGGACGATAACCGTACAAATTGCTATGATTAGTATTAAATCCTCCATCCTCAAACACACTGCGTACCCACCATTCACCGGCAACAGTACCTAACCAATATCTAGAACCTATATTTCGTAAATTACTAGATTGTTCAATAGTTTGAGCTTCTTCATATTTCATAGCATGCGCTGATGCTGCATATTTTGAATTTATATATTGTTTTGCTCGTTCGTTTAATAAATTAACACTTTCAATATTATATCCATCACCATATCCATGAAAATAACATTCGGATTGACCAGCATGTACGATTGTTACGGTTTTTTGCTTTTCATCTTTAGATAATACTCTCCAACCTTGCAGTGATGTTGAACTACTAGGATGACATACTGATATACTTGCATTTTTACTTTTACCTTGAGTATATCCACTAAACTTTCCATGAGCTGATTGTTTATCAACAGTAGTATCCCAATTACCAGCATCATAAGCTACATAGTCTCCAATTTGTACTTGATCCGCTAAATAATGTACTGTCTTTTCATAACCATCTACTTTTTCTTTCAAACTATCAATCTCAGTTAACGATTTACTAATTAACTCATCTAAAGCTTGTTTTACAGTTGTTAATTCGCCACTTTTCTTCGTATAACTTACACTTTCACTAGATAAACTATTAACAGCATAACTAACCCCACTCATTAAAAAAACACCAACAAATATACCTATTAATACCTTACCATGTCTTTTAATCATATCATTCATATTAAATCTCTCCTTACATTACTATTATACTGGTTATATAACCAATAGTCAATAGTCCATTACAATTGATAAGATAATTTAAGAAAGTTGGTGGACTTTATATGGATAAAATTAAAAAAATTAAAATTGAAAATGGTTACTATCTCTTTAAATTAGGTGATTTATTGGATAGAAAAAAAATCAGCATCAATAAACTAATGAGAGATACTAATACCGATTTCAAAGTTATCAAAAGAATAATGGATGGTGATTTAGCAAGAATCGACATCATCGTTCTAGCTAGACTATGCGATTACCTAAATTGTAAAGAAACAGATATATTTGAATACATAAATAAAGACATCGATTAAGATGTCTTTTCTGCTAAATCTTGATAATAACTAAACCTATTAATAGCATCTTCTTTATTCTGTTTTAATAAAGTATCAGCTTCATCAGGATTAATTTTTTTAAGCATTTTATATCTTGTCTGTTTTAATAAAAATTCTTCATATTTATCAAAATCAACCTTTTTACTATCTAATGTAAACTTTTTAAGATCAGGATTATACCTAAAAATTGGATAATATCCTGATAAAGTCGCTAATTTTTCCATTTCGATACTATTTACTAAACCACCATCAATACCATGTGAAATACAAGGTGTATAAGCTATTACGATCGATGGTCCTTTATGAGCCTCAGCTTCCTTTAAAGCTTTAATAGTCTGCATCATATTAGCGCCTAAACAGATAGTTGCCACATAACAATTAGGATAAGATAGACAAATTCTTGCTAAATCCTTTTTACTTGTTTTTTTACCACTACTTGCAAATGAAGCTATCGCTCCTCTTGGACTAGCTTTTGATGATTGACCACCTGTATTAGAATAAACTTGACTATCTAAAACTAGGATATTGACATCATCGTTACTAGATAAAACATGATCGATACCAGAAAAACCGATATCATATGCCCAACCATCGCCACCGATAGCCCATACGCTTTTTTTTACGATATAATCTTTTAAATCACTTAAAACTTTAGGAGCTTTATCATAATCGATATTTTGATAAACATTTAAGGTAGTATTATAATCATCCATATTATCTAACCATTTTTTAAATAGATCACTATTAGGATTATCCATATTATCTGACATAATTTTTCTAATACGGTTTCTCATAACATTATTACCATTTAAAATACCGTAACTAAATTCAGCATTATCTTCAAATAATGAATTAGCCCATGGGATAGTATAAGGCATACTTGGCATACTACCACCATAAATAGATGAACAACCAGTAGCATTAGCGATAACTAATTGTTTACCAAATAATTGAGTTAAAATTTTAATATAGCTTGTTTCACCACAACCAGCACAAGCTCCACAAAATTCAAATTTAGGCTTTTTAAATTGACTACCGGCTACTAAGTCAGTATTGGTATCTTTTTCTTTAATATTATCGTTTAAATAATCAAAGATCTTCTGTTCTAACTTTTGTTTTTCTAATAAATCAGGTATTAAAGCTTTTTCGGTTTTCTTACCTGGACAAGTTTTAATACATAGACCACATCCCGTACAATCACTTACGGATATAGCGACAGTATAGTAATAGTTTTCATATTCTTTATTTAATGGTTTAACACACCTACTTTTAATTACCTCACTAGCGTTATCATATTCTTCTTGATCTAATAAAAATGGTCTAATAACAGCATGAGGACAGACAAATGAGCATTGGTTACACTGAATACAGTTATCACTTAACCATACAGGAACGGTATCGCTTATGCACCTTTTTTCATAGGCGGATGTTCCTCCATTAAATCTGCCATCTGGTTTACTCATAAAGGCTGATACTTTTAATTCGTTTCCTAGTCTTTTTTTAAGCATTTCATAGATGGTTGTTACTTTTTCTTCTTGGTATTCGTTATAGCTATCGATATTGACTTTTTCGATATATTTTACTGCTAAGTCGATCGATTCTTGATTAGCGGTAATGACGTCTTCACCTTTTTTCATAAATTTAGTTTTAATGTATTTTTTTAACTGTTCTTTAGCGAATTCGTAATCGATTAAATCGAGCAATTTAATGATGACACTTTCCATTATCATGCTTATTTTATTACCTAGTCCTAGTTTACGAGCTAGTGAGTAAGCGTTGATGATATATAAATTGATATTTCTATCCTTTATGATAGCTTTATTTTTATCGCTTAATGTGAGGATAAATTCTTCTTTACTTTTGATGGTATTGATGATAACAGTACCATTTGGTTTAATTTTAGATAAGGTATCGAATTCATCTAGGTATGTATCTTTTGTTATAGCGATTAATTTAGGGTTTTCAACGTAGTAAGCTGATCTTATCTTTTCGTTTGAAAATCTTAGATGGCTTATAGTTACTCCACCTGATTTTTTAGAGTCGTATTCAAAGTAACCTTGAACGAATTTATCGGTGTTATCACCTACTAGTTTAATCATCGATTTAGAGGCACTTATCATACCATCGCTACCATAGCCGTAGATTAACATTTCATCGTGTTTGTTTATTTTAAAATCGGGAATGTCTAAGCTTAAGTTAGTTACGTCGTCTTCGATACCGATCGTGAAATTATTTTTAGGGTTATCTAACATATCGTAGACAGCTTTTATTAAGGCAGGTTTAGTGTTTTTACTTGATAGACCATATCTACCACCGACGATATTGATTGGTTCATCTTTTAGTATGCTTACGACGTCTAAATAAAGTGGTTCGCCCACTAGATTAAATTCTTTGGTTCGATCTAACACAGCTATATTTTTTACGGTATTTGGTAATATTTGTTTAAAGTATTTTTGACTGAATGGTCGATATAGGTGAACCTCGATTAAACCAATCTCACCACCGATAGTATCGATTACTTCTTTGATGGTTTCACAGACAGAACCCATGGCTACAATGACTTTAGTAGCTGTTTTACTACCGTAGTAGTTAAAGGGTTTATAGTCTGTTTTAGCTTTTTTATTAAGTTTTTCCATATAATCGTTTACGATATCTGGTACGGCTTGATAAAATTTGTTTCTCGCTTCAGTAGCTTGAAAATAGATATCGTCGTTTTGGGTTGTTCCTTTGATAAATGGGTTTAAAGGATTTAAGGCTCTTTTTCGGAAATTATTTAAAGCTTCGTAGTCGATTAAATCTTTGATATCATCTTCTTCTAGGACGTTTATTTTATCGATTTCGTGTGACGTTCTAAAACCATCGAAAAAATGTAGGAATGGTAAGCTTGCTTTGATAGCGGATAAATGAGCTACGATACTTAAAAAGGCAGCATCTTCTGGATTGGATGAAGCTAACATGTTAAAGCCTGTCATTCTCGTTGCGTATATATCTTGATGATCACCAAAGATAGATAAGGCATGGGTTGCTAGTGATCTAGCGGCTACGTGCATGACGCATGGTAACATTTCACCAGCGATTTTATACATGTTTGGTATCATAAGTAGCAAACCCTGGCTAGCTGTAAAGGTCGTTGTTAAGACACCAGCTGATAATGAACCATGAACTAATCCCGCTGCTCCTGCTTCACTTTGCATTTCGATTACTTTAACTTTATCATTAAAAATATTAAGTCTATTGTTATTTGACCATTCATCTATATGTTCAGCCATAGGACTAGCTGGTGTAATAGGATATATTCCTGCTAATTCTGTAAACATATAAGCTGAATAACTACATGCTTCATTGCCATCGACTGTCATTGTTTTCATTTCATCACATCCTCTAATAATATATACTTATTATAACATATTAATTATTCTTTTTATAATTTATTATAAAAAAAGAATACATTACGTATTCTATGAAAAAGGATATTGTTTATATCCTAGTTAACCATTTGATTATGCAGCATCTGTAACGCTTGCTTTACCTTCTGAATTAACATTTACACTATATCCGTTGATAGTAAAGTCTGCACTTGATACAGCACCATCTGTTGTGAACACAATAGAACCAGTATCTGGTAAATCTCCTTTGATATCTAGTTCTAATAAAAGACTGCTATCAGATGATATTGTTCCACCAGTACAATTTAAAGTTTTAGCACCTGAATCAGTACTATCACTAACTTTACAAGTAGCTCCTCCTAAGTTAATTCCAGTATTTTCCATTAAAGTAACTACAGCAGCTTTTTCTGCAGCATTGATATATGCATATGCACTTGATTCTGCAGCACCTCTTCTAGCTTTATCGATTAAGTTTAACACAATTGGTGTTGCGATTAATGCGATGATTGCTAATATTACGATTACAGCTAATAACTCAATTAGTGTAAAACCTTTTGTATTTTTCTTCATTGTAATTCCTCCTCTATTTTTCTAAAATTATCTTACCATTTCATGTCTTATATTGTCAATAAATTTTAATTTTATTTACAGTTCTATATACAAAAAAAGGATATGGTTTATATCCCAATTAGTCACCTGAAACTACAGTTGCTTTACCATCAGTTCCAACTGATACATTATAATTATTAATAGTTAAACTTGCACCTGTTACAGAACCTTTTTCATCAAATGTAATTGAATCACTTGATCCATCAGGTAAATCTCCCTTAATATCTAATGATAATGTAGCAATAGTAGTCTCACCACTTGTACATTCTAAGGTCTTACCACTACTTTTAACTGCACAAGAAGCATCGCTTAATTTAACACTTGTATTATCCATTAAAGTTACTACGGCAGCTTTTTCTGCAGCATTGATATATGCATATGCACTTGATTCTGCTGCTCCCTTTCTAGCTTTATCGATTAAGTTTAACACGATTGGTGTTGCGATTAATGCGATGATTGCTAATATTACGATTACAGCTAATAACTCAATTAGTGTAAAACCTTTAGTATTTTTCTTCATTACAATTCCTCCTTATTTTTACAA
>CANRCZ010000038.1 GCA_947629265.1 uncultured Bacilli bacterium
ATATTAAGTGAAAATATCGAAATAATCTCCGTAGATATGGTAAGAGGGATAAAAATGTGTTATACTAAAGATGAAGAGAAGAAAGCGAGATTGTGCAAATTATTAACCGCAACAAGCTTAAAAGAAATAGAAGAAGCGATAGGTGATGATTTAATGTCAAAAGAAACAAAAGGAAAACTAGTAGAAGAGATAGAGAAGAGGAGTAGGGATAAAGATATCGTCGAACTATATACAGATTATAGTCGCGAAGAGATGGAAAGAAATACCCTAATCATCGAAGCTCGAGAAGATGGCTTAGAACAAGGCATAAATCAGGGAGAACTGAAAAAAGCCACTGAAATCGCTAGAAACTTTAAAAAAGCTGGAATTGATATTAACATCATCGCTGAAAACACAGGCTTAAGTATAGAAGAAATCGAAAAGTTATAGATTATCTTCTTTTTTTATTCTAATATATCAATAAAATAGATAAAACTAACCAATCTATAATATCAAAATATAACCAATTTTTCCAAATTTAATTTGAATTTACATCCTAAATTATCCGTGATATAATAAAATTAATTAGGGTGATTATATGAAAAGGTGTACAGTTATTTTCAATCCTAAAAGTGGTAAGGGAATAAGTGAAAAAAATTTAAAGAAAATAAAAAAAATACTGTATGACAACAATTATGAGCCAACAATTATAAAAAGCGAATATCAAGGACATATCAAACAAATTATTGAAAAGTTAGAATATACCGATCTCGTCATATCGATTGGTGGCGATGGAACATTCAATGAAATCGTAAGTGGCAACTTAAAAAGACATAATGAGTTGTTGATTTCCCATCTTCCAGTTGGAACTGCTAACGATATCGGTAGTATGTACGGCTATAAAAAGACTATTCTCACTAATCTTAAAATGTTACTAAAAGGTAAAATTAAAAATATCGATATATGCTCGATAAATGGTAATGTATTTACCTATTCAGCAGGTTTTGGTAAATTCACAGATATATCCTATAATACCCCAAGAAAACTAAAAAAAAGATTAGGTTACTCAGCCTATTTAATCAACGCTTTAAAAGAATTAACAGTATCTAAAACCAAATTATACAATTTAAAAATTATGATCGATAATAAAGTGTACAATGAAAAATGTTCATTAATTTTAATATCTAATTCAAATCGAATTGGAGGTATCAAAGACTTTTATAAAACAGTAAAATTAGATGATGGTGAGTTTGAAATATTAATATGTAACCTGATCGATAAAAGAAAGATTCTCAATAGTCTTGTTTTGCTAATGACCAAAGATGCTACCTCAGTACCAGGTTTTAAAGTATATAAAGCTAAATACATGAAGATTTGGTTTGAAGATGAAAGGAAAAAAACATTTACGATCGATGGTGAAAAGTATCAAGATAACCGTAAAGATTATGAAATCAAAGTTTTAAAAAAATCAAAAATATTGATTCCTAAAAAAAATATTAACAAATTGTTTGGAAGTGACTAGTATGAATACGAATATGAATATAAATTACAATAAAGAAATGGAAAAAATCATCGAAAATTTAGATGGAACACCTAAAATATTATTACATAGTTGTTGTGCACCATGTAGTAGTCATGTGATATCATTATTATCTGACTATTTCTATATAACTATCCTTTACTATAATCCTAATATAGCCCCTATCGAAGAATATGAAAAACGTAAAGGTGAGCAAATAAGGTTGATTAAGGAATTAAAGACTAAATATAAAGTCGATATATTAGATTGTGATTACGATAATGATTTATATAATCAAACTATAAAAGGACTAGAATTAGAACCCGAACGAGGTATCAGATGTCATAAGTGTTATAAATTAAGAATGGAAAAAACAGCAGCTTTAGCGAAAGAAAATAATTACGACTTTTTTGCAACAACTTTGACTGTGAGTCCTTATAAAGATGCTAATATTATAAATAAGACTGGACTTTTTTTAGAAAATGAGTATAATATCAAATACCTACCAAGTGATTTTAAAAAAAATAATGGATATAAACATTCGATAGAACTTTCTAAAATATATAATTTATATAGACAGAACTACTGCGGATGTGTGTATTCTAAAAAGGGGGAATAGTAATGAATAATGCAAGAAAATATTTGTACTTATTAGCTTTATCATCTGTTTTAGCGACTGGATGTAGTCAATCAAATGATATCGAACCAACATATATCGAAAGTGAAGCTAGTGATAGTGAAGATTTAGATATAGTTGAGGAAACGGAAGAGACAGTTACAACTGAAGACAATAATTCACTAGAAGAGGATAGTTCATCAGGAGAAAACTTTGCAAGTGAAGAAGAATTAGTCAATTACTTTAAAAAATTAAAGGATGATGTCGAGGTATTACTTACCGTCAATGATAGAGAGTTTATCGAAAAGATCGATGAAAGAGTAATGATCTTCGTAAACTTTATGACTGATGATACTACGGTAGGTGGATATACTTATAGTGATTTAACTGAAGATAGCAAAATAGCTATTAAGACTTTATATTTTGAAATGGATCAAATGATCGAAGAAGCCAAACCTGATTATAAAGAGATTTTAAAGGAAAAAAGTGTTAAATTTAAAGATTTTTGTGTCAATAAATATAATACTATCAAGGATCAAATTATGACTTGGTACGAAGAGGGCACTTTAAAGGATAATCTATATAATGAGACAATTGGTAAAATCGATGATGATGTTAAAGAACTTTATGATAAGGCTAAAGAAAAAGTAAAAAAGAGATAATAAAAACCATAAAAATTTATGGTTTTATTTAATTTTACGATATAATCCAATAGCTTTTCCTAAAATGAATACCTCGTTTAGGATTATAGGGTCCATCGTATCGTTTTCGGGTTGTAATCTAAAGTGATCTTTTTCTTTATAAAAGGTTTTTAAAGTAACCTCGTTATCAGTTGTCATAGCAACGACAATTTCTCCATTTCTGGCGGTGTTGCATCTTTCTACGATGACGATATCACCGTCAAAAATACCAGCGTTGATCATGCTTGAACCACTTACATTTAAGGTAAATACCTCTTTTTTAGATACTAATGAAGCAGGCAGAGCGAATAGTTCATTTGGATGTTCGATAGCTTCAATTGGATTACCAGCGGTTATTTTACCTAGTAATGGAACCTCGACAATATCTTCGTTTTGATTAGCAAACTCGTTTGGAACTAACAATTCGATAGCGCGATTTTTAGATTCCTCCATTCTAATAACACCTTTTTTTTGTAAGTTATGCAGATGAGCATGAACGGTAGCAGGGGAATTGACACCAATAGCTGAGCATATCTCTCTAATTGTTGGTGGATAACCATGACCTACCATATATTCTTTTATAAATGTTAAAATTTGTGCTTGTTTCGCTGTTAAATTCATGAATACCTCCTTTATATTTCATTAACATTGTAACATATTAGGGACTATATGTCAAACATTTATTCGCTTTTATATTAAAATATTTAAAATTTTTTTATTTGTTGAATAAATGAATAAAAAAATAGATGATTAATAAACATGTTTTTTGTATTAATTTTTTAAAATACGTGAAAGTTATGATATAATTGATGAGTATTAATAGAGTAATATTTTGTAATGAAAGGATAATCAGTAGTATGAATAAAATAAAAGAGAATATTATTAGATATGAAAATTTGTATAACATTTTAGTTATTTTATCAGTAGCGACTTTTAATTTAGCGGTTACAACAATTTATCGTAATAGTTATTTTAATATATTGATGCAAGTTATATTGGTAATAATTATTTTGGCATATCTATTATTTAGTAAACATTTATTATTAAATATAGTAAAGATGGGGAATAAAAGTAAATTAAAGGATAATATATACTATTTATTAACTATTTTCCTATCTTTTGAATCTTCTAAAATAATCGTAACTAATATGAGTAAGGGTTATGTAGATAGAGGTTCTATTTTGATTAATGTTGCTAAAAAAGTAGCTTCAGTTTTACATACATCTGTTGGTAGGTTATTATGTTTAGAAAAAATTGCATGTTTTTTTATAATGATGCCATTTTTAATAATGATCTGGCTAGTAGTTTTAAATTACGTTATTCCTACTATACGTAAGTTTATTAAAAGTTTATCTAAAAAAGAATTAAGGTTTATTCTTATTAGTGGTCTTGTATCTATAATTATCATATTTGGTATAAATCTTTTAACGAATGCTTTTGCTTATCCTATCCAAAAGAATGGTCATAAATTTGTTAAGTGGGATGTTTTATATACAAGTGATAATGGTGAACAAATTTTGAGTGATTCCTTTACTAATTTTTCAGCTGGTGAAAATGATTTAAGACAACCATTATTTGCCGTTTTTAGTTTTCCGTTTGGTTTGATTGCTAAAATAGGTGTTAGTTTATTTTCGTTTTTGCCAGAAAATATAGTTTATCCATTTTTTATATCGATATTGCAAGCTTTTTGTTTAATTATTTGTTCTGTATTGTTAGTTAGATTAGTTGGAAGAAAAGATTCTATTTTCGATTTATTATTTTATTCTTTAATGTTTGTTAGTCTATTTTTTGCTTTAAATATTGAGCAGTATGTTTTTGGAATATTTTGGTTGATTATATTAGTTTATTATTTGGTTATGAAAAATAAGTCTAATGAGTTTTTGTTTTGTGCAACAACTGGATCTTTAATGACAAATGGAATCTTGTTACCATTTTTATTACCTAGAAAAGATATTAAAACTTTTTTTAAAACTGGTATTAAGTATGTATTAGTATTCATCCTTTTATTGCTTTTATCAGGTCGATTATCTAGTGTTATATGGGGTTTAAGTAATTTTACTGATTATACGAGGTTTATGGGGACTGAACTTTCATTTATAGATAGATTGTTACAATATATTAATTTTATAGCTTCTTGTTTTATTGCCCCTTTAAGTTATGTGGATCCACATTTTAGTTATCCACCTATTAATGCCTACAGATTATGTAGTGTTAATACTGTTAATATGTTAGGATTAGTACTATTAATATTTATGGTAATATCTTTTCTACTTAACATGAAAAAAAGAATTGCTAGGATTAGTTTTGGTTGGTTATTATTTTCCTTTTTTATACTAGCTATGGTAGGTTGGGGAACTGCTGAAAATGGTCTAATTATTTATGGAATATATTTTTCATGGGCATACTTTATTTTGATTGATTTATTAATCAATATGGTACTATATAAATTACCTAAGTTTAAAAATATTATATGGTGTTTAATTATATTATCTATGTTTGTTATTAATGGTCATGGAATATTGGATATAGTTAAATTTGGTATTCATAATTATCCATTTACATTAAATGTATAGAAAAAATAAAAAAATTTTAGGACTAAAAATCCTAATTTTTTATTTATTTTCCTATTATAAATCAATATATAATTATGTCAAGGCATGTATAGATTTTGAATAAATTCCTTTGTTAATAACGATAGATAAAGTAAGGGAATAAAAAGATTTAAAAAAAGTGAACGCACCGAAAAA
>CANRCZ010000039.1 GCA_947629265.1 uncultured Bacilli bacterium
AGATATAGAAATAGAATGGAACATTGAATTTTAAGAAATAATGATATTTTTGGACTTTTCCTATTCCTGCACATGGCGGAGCCGATCCTGGCGCTATATATAAAGATATATACGAAAAAGATATTAACCTAGATATAGCTGTTAAATTAGAAGAAACCTTATTTAAAGAGGGCGCTATCGTCTATATGACTAGATACGGTGATTACGACCTATCCATCAACGATAGTAGAAGAAAAAAAGGTGACCTATCAAGAAGAAGCCAAATAATCAATACATCCCAAAGTGATATGTATATATCCATCCACTTAAATGCCGAAGCTAGTGGCGTATGGCAAGGGGCGCAAGTATTCTACGATGATATAAACCCTAAAAACGAAGAAATCGCTAAAATAATGCAACAACACTTTAAAAATAGCCTAAAAAGTACTAGAGAATATAAAAGAATAACCGATGTCTATCTAAACAAAGAAACCAAAGTACCAGGCGTCCTTGTCGAGGTAGGTTTCTTAAGCAATAGCAACGATAGATACCTATTAAAACAAAGCGATTACCAACAAAAAATCGCTGATACCATAAAAAATGGTATAATTGATTACTTTTATAAGTAAAATTATCACAAAAAAAACATATTTTTTAAGTTTATCTATGTTATAATGGTTATAGTATGGAGGATGCAATGAAAGAAAAAGTTTTTAAAAGCATAGATGAACAAATAGAAATATTGCAATCAAAAGGATTAATCGTCGAAGATATTGATAAAGCTAAAGAGATATTATTCAGAGAAAACTACTTTTTTATAAATGGTTATAGACATTTATTCATGCATAAATTTAACGATAGCCATTTTATAACAGGTACTACTTTCGATGAACTATATGGAACATTTACTTTCGATCGAAGACTTAGAAACATTATGTTCCAATATATTTTAATCGTCGAAAACAATATAAAATCAATCATCAGCTATCAATTATCTAAAAAATATGGTTTTAAAGAAAAAGACTACTTAAATTATAGTAACTACATACAGGATAGTATGAAAGTTAGACAAGTTCACGATGTCTTAAATAAGATGAAAAGACAAATTAGAGTAAACGGTAGACAACATACCGCTACGATGCACTACTTAGATAACTATGGTTATATTCCTATGTGGATTTTGGTTAAAGTTTTATCATTTGGTTTAGTTTCCGAATTATATAACATACTAAAAATAGAGGATGCTAAAACGATTGCCGATGAATACAACCTTAGTCCTAGTGAATTATCATGTTATTTAGCGATCCTATCTAACTTTAGAAATCTATGTGCTCACGAAGATATACTTTACGACCATCGAACACAAAAAGAAATACCAAATACCATATATCACAGCAAATTAAAAATCGAAGAGATCGATGGAACTTATCAATATGGTAAAAATGACCTATTCGCTGTTATAATCATTATGAAATCGATGTTAACTGATGGTCAATTTAGAGATTTAATCTATCAGATTGGTTATGAAATCGATGTCTTAGATGGTAAAGTAGATACTATACCTTTAAGTGGTATACTAAATAAAGTAGGTTTCCCAGACAACTGGCGAGATATTGTTAATTTATAGGAGGAAAAATGAAAAAAGAACAGTTTAAATATCTAATAACTATTATAGTAACGTTTTTTGTAGGTGTTGGCTGTACAATGTATGCATCAAAATATTACTTTAAAACAGATGATACTGTTAAAACATCCAAAAATGTAACCATTCAAGAAACTAATTCGATTAAAGAAGCCATCAGTAAAGTGTACGACGCTGTTGTTTTTATAGAAAATAATGATAAAAGCGGTGGTACATCAACTGGAACCGGTTTTATATATAAAAAGGATGATAAAAACGCATACATTCTTACTAATCATCACGTTGTTGAAAATTATGAAAAAATAATGATTACAACCAACAACGCCGATACGGTAGAAGCTAAATTCTTAGGTAGTGATGAAATTACCGATATAGCCGTTTTATCGATCGATAGTAAGTATGCTATGCAAGTAGCCGAGATCGGTAATAGCTCAGATTCTAATATCGGTGATACCTTATTTACTGTCGGTTCACCACTTGGACGTGAATACATGGGTACAGTTACTAAAGGTATTCTATCTGGTAAAGATCGTCAAGTAAGTACCGGTCAATACGTTAACGACGTTTTACAGACTGATGCTGCTATCAATCCAGGTAACAGTGGTGGTCCATTAGTTAATATAAATGGTGAGGTTATCGCCATAACATCGATGAAATTAGTTAAAGATACGATCGAGGGCATGGGCTTTGCCTTACCTATCGAAATAGCTATGTCATATGTAGACAGACTAGAACAAGGTAAAGCAATCGAAAGACCAATCTTAGGAATTCAAACTATCGATATAGATAGTGCTAGATATCTATATAGATACCAATTAAATATCAGTGATGATATCGAAGCTGGTGTCGTTATCCTCGATGTCGAAGATGGTAGTAGTGCCGAAAAAGCTGGTCTAAAAAAAGGTGATATTATAACTAAAATCAACGATAACAATGTCGATGATGGTGCACACTTTAGATATAACCTATATAAGTACAGTATTGGTGACACTATAACGATAACTTATATCAGAAACAATAAAGAAAATAATGTTAAAATAAAATTAACCAACAGTTTAAATTAGCAGCAATGCTAATTTTTTATAATAAAATTAACCAAATTAAAATATTGTTAATTTACATATTATAAAACCCATAGTATAATAAAAAAAGGTGATGATATGAAAAATAAAATACCATATATTTTAATAGCCGTTCTAATTATTTTAATCCTATTTGTCATAATATGTAATATCTTCAATAATCCTAAAAAAAATAAATATAAAGAAGCTCTATCATACTTAGAACAAAATAAATATGAAGATGCTATCAAATTATTTACTGAAATAGATGATTATAAAGACGCTAAAGAAATGATCAAAGAAACTAAATATAGACAAGCTAAAAGTTTAAAAAACGAGGGTTATATTACCTCATCTAAAAATATCTTTGCCTCATTAAATAACTATAAAGATACTAGTACAATCTTAAGTGACGATATCTTTAATATCATCGGATTATGGAGTTACAACAGTTATAACAAAAATAACTATGTTTATATTTCCCTAGATTTTAGTGATAAAGATAACCTAGTAAAACAAGAAATATACGTCGGTAGTAAACAAGAATCCGATTACCAACAATATAAAATATTAGATAACGATATCTATATATTAGATGGAACATGGCAAAAAAAATGGCATATAAATAGTATTACATCCTCATCACTAGTCATTAAAAATATTCTTAATAGTAATGAAATATATACTTTAACCAAAGCCTCATAACACCTATATTCTAAAGTTCAATTTATATCATAAAATGTATAGAGGTGAATATATGAAAAATGCCATAACCTATTATTACGATCTAAATCCAGATAATATTCACCAAAAAGATAATAATTATTTCTTTAATATAGGAAATAATTACTACGTTTTATCTAAATATAATCGCGATATTAAAGAACTAGAAAGTATATACAACCTAAGTAATAACTTGCTTAATAATGGTATATATAACCATCAGATGATACCAAATAAAAATAATAGCCTTTTAACACCTATAAACAATAATCTATATGTCCTTATGAAATTATATGATGATATGAAAAAAAAGATAAAATTTGATGATGTCGTTAAATTTTCAAAAATCATCGGTTTTGTTAAACAAGATAAAATCTTAAAAAGAGATAATTGGAGTACCTTATGGAGCAACAAAATTGATTACTTTGAATATCAAGTAAACCAATTCGGAAAAAAATATCCCCTTATTAGAGAGAGCTTCAGCTATTTCATCGGTTTAGCTGAAAATGGTATAAGCCTTTATAATGATACTGAAAAAAATAGTGAATATATTACTGTATCCCATATTAGGATCAATAAAAATAGTACCTTATACGATTTATATAATCCCTTAAATTTTATATTAGATTATCCCGCTAGAGATATAAGTGAATACTTAAAAAGTAAGATTATGAGCGGAAATGATATATTTGAAGATTTAAACTATTATCTAAGTAATTATCATCCTAATAACTATGAAATACAATTGTTTTTTATAAGGATGCTTTATCCATCGTTTTATTTTGATAAATATGAACAGATTATGGCTGGTAGTTCTAAAGAGCTAGAATTGAATCCTATAATTGCTAAAGTAGATGATTATGAAAATATCATAAAAAAAATGTATAGCTATTTAAGTTACTATACAAAATTACCAGAAATCGACTGGTTAAAAAATAGCTAAATCACATTAACTACGCCTTTAACCTCATCAACCTCTTCTTTAATACTTTGTTCGATCATGTCCTTTAAAGTAAAGTCGATAAGATCACATTCAGCACATGATCCAAGCATTTTAATATATACGATGTTATCTTCATATTTAACAAATTCAATATTACCACCATCGTTGATTAAATAAGGTCTGATAGCATCGATAACCTCTTTAATTTTGTTTTCTGTTTCCAATTGAATCACCATCTATATTATACTATAACTACATAAATAATCAATGGGTTAATTTACAACTAAACAGATAAATGCTATAATACATATAGATGGGCTTTTTAGCTACTTAAAGAGGCGATAGACTTCCTCTTGGTATGGAAAGAGAGGTGTAGCCAGGAATTGTCTACTTGGCTGTATTAATTTGGAAAAATATATGAAAGGTAAGATATTGAAAGGTGTTGTAACCGGTATCGAAAATTATGGGGTATTTGTTCAATTTGATGACTATTATACGGGTTTAATTCATATATCTGAAATATCTGATGGATTTGTTAAAGATCCAAGTGATTATGTCAGTGTCGGTGAAATTATCAACGTTAAGATTATCGATGTTGATGATACGATGGGACATTTAAAGCTTAGTATTAAAAATATTCAATATAAAGAAAAAAGAAAAACTAGACGAAGAAAGATCAAAGAAACGAGTTTAGGATTTAAAACTTTAGAATATAAATTACCGTTTTGGATCGAAGAAAATTTAAAAAATCACACAAAAAATTTAAAAACTATTGACAATCAACTTAGAAACTGATATATTTATAACTGTCAACTGTTATTTTGGGCGATTAGCTCAGTTGGTTAGAGCACCTGCCTTACAAGCAGGGGGTCATAGGTTCGAGTCCTATATCGCCCACCATATATGCCGAAATGGCGCAATTGGTAGCGCAACTGACTTGTAATCAGTAGGTTACGGGTTCGATTCCTGTTTTCGGCACCA
>CANRCZ010000040.1 GCA_947629265.1 uncultured Bacilli bacterium
ATTTCGAAAAGAACATAGAAAATGTAAAACCCCCTCTAATTATTGTCTAAAATATTGACAAAGTCCCTTTCATTTTTCTTGTCTCCTTTTCTTTATTTTACATATCAATTATACTAAATTTATATCATATTTTCAATACTTGTTATAAAAAAGAAAAAAGCTGTAAACCAGCTATATTATTTCATTTCAACAAGTTGCCATGCGTCTTGACTAAACATATCTGTTCCTTTACCAGGTGTAAAAACACTAGATTTTAGTTCTACAACAGGGCGGTAACCGAATGCATAACTATTGCCACCGCCATTAATAATACCTGAGGCATAAACACTATACAAGTCATAGTTACTGTAAACAGTAGCTAGCCAATACCAATCTCCAATCATTCGCAAAGTATTACTTTGAGGAGTAATAGTTTCTATATCTTCCTTTTTTATTGATCTAGATGATTGAGCATATTCATTCATATATTCTTTTGCTCGATTATCTAAGTTTATTACACCTGTATTACTATCTCTATATTCGTGATAATAACATTCGGGTTCACCAGCATGGACTATAGTCACGGTTTTTGTTTTTTCATTTTTAGAAAGTACTCTCCAACCATTTAAGTTTGTTGTACCACCACCACATTTTTCAACGCTTGCATTTTTACTAGTGCCAGCATTATATCCGCCAAAGCTACCATTTTCAGTTGGCATTTTAGAACTATCTTTCCAATCACCTGCATTATAATCTACGTAATCTCCTACTTTGGCTACATCATATAAATACGCATATTTATAAACTTTTGCTTTTTCTTCTAAATCATCAACTTTAGATGACTTAGTTATTAACTCATCAAGTGCACTTTTCACCGTTGTTAATTCTCCGTCTTTTTTCTGGTAGCTCACACTCTCGCTAGTTAGCTGACTAGCTCCATACGTAATACCATTAGTTACCACTAATAGTATTAATATTATTAGTAGATAACCCCCCCCCAAGCCTTATTTTCTCTTTCATTTCATCTTTCTCCTTTTCTTTATTTTACATTCTAATTATACTAAATTTATAATTATTTGTAAATCAGTTTTTAATATTTTTAGATATTACTATGCTAGTATCCATGCAGGATTTCCAAACATATCTGTTCCTTTTCCTGTTGTTTTTATATTAGCTTTTAATTCTACTACAGGACGAAATCCGAACCAGTAGCTACCACTAGTAGTTGCGCAACCTGTCTCTTCACTCCATGGAACACAACTGCTTAACGTACGACCATCAATGTATACGTACCATAAGTTAGCACTAGGAGCATTATACGCAGAAGCTAGCCAATATCTAACACCATGTGAACGTAAATCACTTGTTATATCTATTTTATCTACATCTTCTTTAGTTATTGAACGTCCTTTCGTTGCATATGTTTGGTTGACATATTGGCTTCCACGTCCATTCAAATTATTAATACTTGTGCTTTGTTCTGAAGAACTGCTGCCAGAATGATAATAACATTCAGGTGTTCCAGCATGAACTAAAGTTACCGTTTTAGTATTTTGATTTATTTCAAGCACACGCCAACCATTTAATAAAGTTGCTTCATTCTGACCAGGATAACATAGAACATCTTTCCCTTTATTTGTATTTGCAGCATTTCCTCCGAAATTTCCGTAACTTGATGGATTAGCTGTAGCTTTATCCCAACTACCAGCATCATAAGCTACGTAGTCTCCAACTTTTACGTTATCGGCTAGATAAATAGTTAATTTCTTATAATCAGCTATCTGTTTTTCTAAATCATCAACTTTAGACGACTTAGTTATTAAATCATCCAAAGCTTGTTTTACTGTTGTTAACTTTCCATCTTTAGTATAACTAACACCATCACTAGTTAGCTCGCTAGCTCCATATGTTACAACATTGGTTAATATTATTCCCACTATTAAACCACATATCACCCATAGTTTATTTTTCATGATTTTGTTAACAATACTTTTCATATAACACCTCGCAAATTTAAAGAGTATTCAATAATACCCCTTTATCATAACTAAATTATACTATTTAAGGTGGTATTAGTCAATACCCTAATTAATTTTTTAATATATTAAACTGTTAAAATAACTATAGGTGAAAACAATGAAAATAAAGATAAATAACTACAACGCTAATGAAATTGTAAAATTCGTTAGACAAAGCGGTAATATAACCCAAAAACAACTAGCTAGCAACTTAAATAAATCAATCGAATGGATAAAAAAAATCGAACAAGGTAAAAATAAATATTACTTTAATGACTTTCTAAAAATATGTAGACTATGTAACGTTGAAATAATATTAGAAGAAGAAAATAAAAACTATATCAAAAAAATAGATCAAAAATTAGATAAAGTATACTTTGAAGATTTTATTAAAATATGTAAAATTTGTAATACCGATATCATAATAAAAGAAAAAAATAGTGACTAAACACTATTTTTCTATATACTTTTTACACTGTAAATCTAAAGCTTTTACTAATTCATCAACCTCATCAAAACTGTTTAATCTAACACCGCTGGCATATTTATGACCTCCACCTTTAAACTGACTGGCAACCTCATTGACAATTGGTCCACGTGATCTAATCGAACCTCTTATATTGTTGTTGTTCTTATCATAAGAGAATACAGCCCAAGCATATATACCCTCAATATAGTTAAAATTATTGACCATATTACCAGCAGATGCAGCATCCACATCATATTCTGATAAAATATCTTCCGTTAATTTAATATAAGCGAAACCATTATCAGTTACAGTTAAATTATTAGCGATATAACCCTCAAATTTAACCTCTTTAAAAGGTCTCGTATAAAGATTAGTATAAAGTTTTTCAAAATCAAGTTTATAATCATTCATAAGTCTAGATACTAAATGAAAAGTTTTATCGGTTGTATAAGTAAATAAAAATCTATCTGTATCCGCTACTAAACCAATATATAATTTACCAGCGGCACTTTTAGTCATCTTTAACTTAGTATTATAAACAAGTTCAATAATCATCTGAGAAGCACTACTAGCTTCATCATCGATCCACTCTAAATCACATACTTTTTCAATAAAAGGATGATGATCTATTTTAATCGAATAAGTGAATAATTCAGGTGATGCTCCATCAATTCTAAGTTTATCTGGAGTATCTAAAACAATCAACAATGAATTTTCTAAATTAGATGGTAATTTATCTAATGAGCCTAAATATTTAAAACGACTAGCTGGATTACCAATAACATACACTTTTTTATGTTCAAAAGTATTTTCGATAATCTCTTTTAAACCGATGGTACTACCTAAAGCATCAGGATCAGCACCAACGTGTCTCGCTAAGACGATCGTATCGTATTTTTTAATTAAATTGTATATTTTTTTATAAATATTCATCCTCATTCTACCACACTTCCTATTTTATATAAAACTATATGTATCTCTTGCGATCATTACCTCTTCATCAGTTGGGATTACATAACATAAAACGCTTGAATCATCGCTTGAAATTTTAGCCTCTTTTCCCCTAACATTGTTTCTTTCATCATCGATTTTAATACCTAAGACAGCTAAGCTATCGATAACATCTTTTCTTGTAGACGTAGAATTTTCACCGACACCAGCGGTGAAGACGATAGCATCACAACCGCCTAATTCAACATAGTATTTAGCGATATATTCAACGATTTTTTTAACATACATTTTTTGGGCTAAAATACAATCTTTATTATTTTCTTTAATTCCATCTTCGATATCTCTTGAGTCACTACTTACACCACTGATACCTAGTAAACCACTTTTCTTATTTAAAATATCGTCGATTTCATCAGCTGAAAGTCCTTGTTTTTCTAGGTATAAAACGATTGTAGCATCGATATCTCCAGAACGTGATCCCATTATTAAACCAGCGTTAGGAGTTAATCCCATCGATGTATCGATACATTTTCCATTTTTAACAGCACTTATGCTTCCACCGTTACCGATATGACAAGTGATTAATTTTGTATCATCTCTACCTAGTATTTCGTTCATACGCATAGATACGTATTTATGGCTTGTACCATGATAACCATATTTTCTTATACCATAGTCTTTATAGAAGCTTTTTGGTAAAGCATATAGGTAGTTTTCTTCTTCCATTGTCGTATGGAATGCTGTATCGAAAACTGCTACTTGAATAGCATTTGGTATAACGTTTTTACTAGCTAGAATACCAGATATACCAGCTGGATTATGTAATGGTGCAAGTGGTGTATATTCTTTTATTTTAGCGATAACATCGTCATCGATGACAACACTTTTATTAAATGATTCACCACCTTGAACGATTCTATGTCCAACACCGGCGATTTCGTTTAAATCATTGACAATTTTATTTTCAATTAATTCATCAACTAGTATTTTAAAAGCTTGTTCATGGTTATCTAAATTAATTTCTTTTTTTATTTTTTCACCGTTTATTTTTATGGTATAGAAACTGTTTCCAATTCCTATTCTTTCAAAAACTCCTGAGATTAATACCTCTTCTTCTGGCATTTCATAAACTTGGAATTTTAATGATGAACTACCAGCATTTACAGATAATATTTTCATAATTTTCCTTCTTTCTATAAATCATATTCCATAATTTGTAAATTATCTATTTTTATTTTGTTTAAGTCACCATCGCTTGGTATATCATTGAAACAGTAATATATACATTTGCTGATGGCACTATGAGTGACTATCAATATATTTTCATCTTTGTATCGTCTTTTTAAATCTTCGATAAATTCGCTCACTCTTTCGATTACTTCCCATAATTCTTCGATACCGTTATCGTTGATATTTAAGTAATAGTTCCAACAATTTTTATGGTCGACCTCAGCGACATTAGCACCCTCACAAAGTCCCCAATCACGTTCGATTAATCTACTATCGGTATTGATTGGCAATTTATTTTCGGTTATTATTCTAGCGGTTTCAACAGCTCTTCTAAGAGGTGATGATATGACGACGTCGATTTTTTTATCTTTAATTTCGTCGATCATTTTAACAGCTTGTTTAATACCTTTTAAAGTAAGGGGTGAATCGTTTCTACCTTGAACTAGTCCTAA
>CANRCZ010000041.1 GCA_947629265.1 uncultured Bacilli bacterium
TAAAATTTGATAAAACATTATCAATATCAATACCTATACGCATATCTCACCTCTTTAGAAATATTAAAATATTTAAACAAAAAATGTTTGCGTTAGAATATTCCTTATTTTATAAGGCTTTATTCTCATCTTTGCAAACATTTAACTTTTTTTGCAAACAATTTGCAAACAAAATCATTATTTTTTTTAATTTTTTATAGTTTTTAAAATTTATTATTATCAGTAAAACTCTTTATTTATAAGGGATTAATACCTACTTTCCACAACAGTTCTTATACTTTATATATAGTATTTATGGTATTTATAGTACTATGTTTACTATAAATATTTCATAAAATGAGAACAAATTGGGAACATTGTTATCGTTCGCTTACAGTATTATTTTATCATATTATGGCATATTATAGCATAAAATTTGAAATATTTATAATTACTTAGTGTCAAGTTTTATTTCATATTCATAAATTTTACAATTTTCATTAACATTTGCCGAATTACCATCTATTGGTATTCCATTGAAATACCAATAGATTGCTCTAGATATTCCTCCATGAGTAACTAATAGAATATTTTTATTTTGTTTTTTTATTTCATCTATAAAATTCTTAACTCTATTATAAACATCTTTCATTGATTCTAAATCCGGATATTTTATATCAGAATTATAATTCCAAAAAGCATTCCAATCTAATTCTTTAAAATACACTTTTTCATAATTTCCCATATTTCTTTCTTTTATTCTTTCTTCTATTATGACTGGAATGTCTTTGTCTAAATTAAATAATTCTAATGTTTGCTTGGCTCGTTCTATAGGGGAACAATAAACTAAATCTATATCTAGTGTTTTTAAACTATCACCAATTTCTTTAGCTTGTTTTATTCCAAATTCATTTAATGGTTCGTCTTCAGTTGCAATAATTCCATTTTTACCCATCTGAGTTTCACCATGTCTAATTACATATAATTTCAATTATAATCGCCACCCATATAAAACATAATTATATATTAAAATGTTCCCATTGAGAAACCCTTGATTTTATAGGGGTTTTTGGTATTTTTGGGAACATTTTAATGTTTTTGTGCACATTTTTTAATTTTCAGAGCAATTTTTATAATTTTTGCAAAGTTCTATGCCTCACAAGCCCTTATAAAACCTACTACTTACCACAACAATTTTTGTATTTCTTACCAGACCCACAAGGACATGGATCATTTCTTCCAACTTTGACTACTTTTTTAGGTGTACTTTTTTTAACTTTATCACTTGAACTATTATCTACAGCTTTACCTTTAAAAATTTGTTTTCTTTCTAGATTTTGTCTTATTTCAGCATTCAATAAATACATTGTTACGTCTCGATCGATATTATCTAACATAGTATCATATAATTCAAATCCCTCAACAGTATAAGCTCTTAAAGGATTTTCACTATATCCTCTTAAACCGATACCCTCTCTTAAATGTGACATTGTACTAATATGGTTCATCCAATAATTATCAATTACTCTAAGACTGATTGTTTTTTCAAATTCATTAGTAATCTCTTCTGGAAGATCTTTTAATTTATCGTTATATTCTTTAGTTACTAAATCATATAAATATTCTATTAATTTTTCTTCGTTCATATCGATGATATCATCTAATTTAATATCAGCTTTTAATAGCTTATCGTTAGCGAACTCGATAATTTCATTTTTATCTAATTCAGTTAAATAACCCTCTGGTGCTGTATGACTGTTTACAAGTTCATCGATACAATTATGGAAATTATCTAAAATATCATCATGGATAGTTTCTGAGTCTAAAATTTGATTTCTTTTTTCATATATGTATTCTCTTTGTTTATTGATAACATCATCATATTGAAGAACAGATTTACGAATATCATAGTTGTTACCCTCAACAGCCTTTTGGGCTGATTCGATTGAATTTGATAAAAATTTATTTCTAATTGACATATCATCATCAAAACCTACTTTTTGAAGAATACCTTTAGCGCGATCTGTACCAAATCTTACCATTAAATCATCTTCAAATGATACACAGAATTGTGAGAAACCCGGATCACCTTGACGACCAGAACGACCTCTTAACTGATTATCGATACGTCTTGATTCATGTCTTTCTGTACCTATAACAGCTAGTCCACCTAACTCTTTAACCTCGTCGCTTATCTTGATATCGGTACCACGACCAGCCATATTAGTAGCGATAGTAACAGCACCTTTTTCACCAGCTTTAGCGATTATTTCAGCTTCTCGAGCATGGTTTTTAGCATTCAATACCTCGTGAGGAACATGTTCTTTCTTTAACATTGAACTAAGTAGTTCACTAGTTTCAACGGCGATAGTACCAACTAAGACTGGTTGACCTTTTTTATGTCTTTCAACTATTTCATTTACGATAGCTTTATATTTACCTTTTTTAGTTGCGAAAATTAAATCACCAAAGTCTTCACGAATAACTGGTTTATTAGTTGGAATAGTAATAACATACATGTTATATATTTCTCTAAATTCTTCTTCTTCAGTTTTAGCGGTACCAGTCATACCAGCTAATTTATTGTACATTCTGAATAAGTTTTGGAAAGTTATAGTTGCTAAAGTTTTTAATTCTTGATTGATTTCAACGCCCTCTTTAGCTTCGATAGCTTGATGTAATCCATCAGAATAGCTTCTCCCCTCCATTAAACGTCCTGTGAATGGATCGACGATGATAATTCTTCCATCTTTTACGACATAATCAACATCGTTATGCATAGCGTAATTCGCTCTTAATGCTTGATTTATATGGTGAACTAAATCGGTATGACTTAAATCATATAAGTTATCGACTTTAAAGTATTTTTCACCTTTTTTAATACCCTCGGCATCTAAGGTTACAGCTTTAGTTTTTTCATCGTATAAGTAACCATTGTTTTCTTTTAAGGTTTTAACGAATTTATCAGCTTGTTCATAAAGGTTAGCGGATTCCATAAATCCACCAGATATGATTAATGGGGTTCTAGCTTCATCGATTAAAATAGAGTCAACCTCATCGACGATTGCAAAGTTTAGTGGTCTTTGAACTCTATCGTCAGCTTTTACGACCATGTTATCTCTTAGGTAATCGAAACCGATTTCGTTATTGGTCGTATAGGTTATATCGCAGTTATATGCTTCTTTTTTTTCTTTTGGTGATAATTCACGGTAGTTAATACCTACTGTTAATCCCATAAAACGGTATATTTCACCCATCCAATTAGCATCACGTTCTGCTAGGTATTCATTTACTGTAACGATATGTACTCCTCGACCATCAAGGGCATTTAGGTATGCTGGCATTGTTTCGGTTAAAGTTTTACCCTCACCAGTTTTCATTTCAGCTATATTACCCTCGTGAATAGCTAAACCACCTAGTATTTGTACATAATATGGTTTTTCACCTATTACTCTATATGCAGCTTCTCTAGCGACTGCAAAGGCTTCGACTTTGATATCATCTAAGGTTTCACCCTCTGCTAATCTATTTCTAAATTCTTCGGTTTTAGCTTTTAATTCTTCATCGCTTAAGCTTGATATTTCTTCATCTAATTCAATAACTTTATCAGCTATTTTTTTAAATTTTTGTAATTCTTTATATTCATCATCGAATAATTTTTTAAATAATTTCATATAATCATCCTCTCGCCATATATATATTTTATCAAAAATAAATGAAAAATAAAAGAAAATACTGGTATTTTCTCTTGAAATTAAAGTGTTTAAGGTATTTTTAAAGCTGATATATGATAATTACAATCTTTTAGTATGTTTAAAAGTACAAATAATTATTTTTTAGCTACTAAAGTCCAAGCTTGTTGACCAAATTCATCTGTTCCTATTCCTGTTGTTAAGATTTTAGATTTTAGGACTATTACTGGACGGTAACCAAAAACATAACTACCATTGTGATTAATGGTGTCACCTACAGAAGTTACACTAAACATGGACTCACCGCCAGCATCAGTAGCAAGCCAATAATATACTTTAATTGTTCGCAAATCATTTGTTTTATCAAATTTTACATCCGTGTCTATTACCGAACGACCTGTCTCTGCATACTTTGGATCTACATATTGTTTTCCACGATCATTTAATTTTTTTAAATCGTTACTATTTCCATTTCCATGATGAAAATAATAACATTCTGGTATACCGGCATGAATGACAGTTACAGTTTTAGAAGATTCATCTACCTTTAATACACGCCAGCCTCTGTATGGTGGAATTGTAGTTCCATAACATGCGACACTTGTTCCTCTACTTTCACCAGCTGTATATCCTCCAAATTCTCCTGGAGTAGAATCTGATGGTTTATCTTTTGTTTCATTCCACGTTCCAGCGTCATAATCTACATAATCTCCAATTTGAGCCACATCAGCTAAATAATTAATACCTGTTTCATAATCAGTTACTTTTTCCTGTAACTCATCAATTTTAGTTAATGATGTGTTTATTAATTCATCTAACGCACTTTTCACCGTTGTTAATTTTCCGTCTTTTTTCGTGTAACTAACGCTCTCACTTTGTATGCTAGTTACACCATATGTTATACCATTAGTTACCACTAATAGTATTAATATTATTAGTAGATAACCC
>CANRCZ010000042.1 GCA_947629265.1 uncultured Bacilli bacterium
CCCCAAGCCTTATTTTTTCTTTCATTTTTCTTATCTCCTTTTCTTTATTTTACATATCAATTATATAATATTTATATCATATTTTCAATACTTTGTAATGGTAAAATTAAAGTGAACAGTTATAGGGGAATGTAGACAAGAAAAATAACACCCTTTTTAGATTTTACACGATGACTAACACTTATAATCATATCAAAATTATAATAATCTAATTCTCTAGTTTGAGTTTTATCTGATAATGCCACATGTTGAGTGGTATGTGCAAATTTTGCACATACCTCAGTTTTATCTAATTCATCATCTTTAAAAACATTATTGGTATGTTTTTTCATCTTTTGCAGTTGTTGCAAATTTTGCAACAACTGAATTATCTAATTCTTCTTCTAAGGCATTTTTTATATGTCTAGAAATAACAGATTTATCTCATTCAAATAATTTAACAATTTGGTCTAACGAAAACCATTTTGTAAATTAATGATATCTAAAATCCATCATACAATAAAATACAATCATAAAAAACTTAATTATTTTAAATCAAGTTTCATCTTTTGCAGTTGTCGCAAAATTTGCGACAACTGAATTATCTAATTCTTCTTCTAAGGTGTTTTTTACATGTTTGAACTGTCGCAAAATTTGCGATAGTTCACTCATTAAGTTCATCTTACATTAATAATGTATTTTCTAATTATTTTATAATCTTTTTAAAACAATTTAACAATTTGCTTTTAATTTTATAATACACTACTTAATTTATACATAAATTATAATAATATCTAATATAGATTATATTGAGGTGACATATGAATAATTATACAGGTAAACCTATTTTTCCAAACAATATAGATAATGATACTACTCCAAATAATGTTTCAAATAAAAGTATATCATACAGTGATAATTCAATATACCCTACTTATTTAACCAATATTTTAAGATTAAACAAAAAAAGAAAAGTTAATATTTATACATCGTTTCCTAAAATGAGTGATAATAAAAAAGATTGTTTTAGTGGTATTTTAGAACAAGTTGGTCATGATCATATAGTAATCAGTGATCCAAATGATGGAAAATGGTCAGTTATTCCTAATATCTATATCGATTATGTAAGTTATGATGAACCTATAAATTGCAATAATTCTTAATATTTATCATAAATATATAGTATTTTTATTATTTTTTTGCTATAATCAATTTAGGGTGATGTTATGGTAGTCATTGTAAGTTTATGCATTTTTATAATAATATGTTTGATTTTGATTTGGTTTATAAGCTGTTATAACAACTTTCAAACATACATCATTCGTATTAATGAAGCTGAAAATTTTATTGATACAACACTTAGAAAAAGATTTGATTTATTAAATAAGTCAATAAATATTATAAAATCTAATGTTAAAGAAGAAAAAAATGTCTTAAAACGAATTACCGAATTAAAATCTAAACAAGTTAGCAATTTCGAACTAGATAGAGAACTTTATGAGTGTATAAATGAATTTAACCGTTATAAGGAATTATATAGTAATTTAAGCGATAATGAAAAGTTTCTAAAAATAGATTTAGGACTTTCTGAGTCAGAAAGTGAAATTGTAGCTGCTAGAAAATACTATAATGATATAATTACCGATTATAATAGTCGAGTAAGAACATTCCCATCTAATGTTATAGCTAAAATGTGTGGATATAAAGTTAAAACATATTATGATGGTAAAGATATGTATGATGATATAACAAACGATTTTAAAATGTAATCACTTAATAGTGATTTTTTTATATGAAAAAACATCATTATCGATGTTTTTTTAGGGTATAAAGAATAACGATTGCTATTACAGTTGTTCCACCTATCAATATATAATTAGTATCGATATTGATTTTTTCAATCTGTTTTTTGTTTTCTTCATCGTCTTCTTTTAATTGAAATACTAGTTCACCCTCTTTAGAATATTGGAAATTTTCTCTAGCGTATTTAGCTAAATATTCATCGTCTTTCAATTTTTCAATCTCAGTTTTTAGATTATTTTCTTTAGCTTCCATGTCGTTTAGTTCTGATTTTAAGTTTTTTTCTTCGACTTTTAGGTTATATATTTTAATTCCATAAATAGATAAAGTCATGAAAAAGTACACAATCATAATAATCGAAAATGATCCAAATATGAGTAATCTTCTTTTTGAAGACTTTGAAACTTTTTTCTTTTTCATGATAATCACCTATCCTATCTAAGGTGATTATAACACTTTTTGATTTTGTTTGTAAATAGTTTAACCACTTTTGATACAATAAAATGGTCAAATATGACACCTATTATAATTGATAAAACACCATAATTATGTAAAATTCCATAATTTACTTTTCTTAAAATAATGAAATATAATAAAACGTTTACTATTATAAATAGAAAACTTATAATAATACGGTATGTTTTTTTAGCTTCGTATATAAATTTATAGTTTATATCTAACATTCTACTAAAAAAAATACCATATAAAAAAGATGCTAAAATAGTATTAATTTGGGTATTTAAACTCATTTAAATAATTTAGTAAACAAACTATCTTCTTTTTCTTTTTTAGCATTTTCCATATAAGTAAAGCTATTTACAATTCCTTTTATTATAACATTACCTTGGTAGGTATCTAATTTCATTATTTCTAATTCACTACCTTTAATTAAAATATAACCCATATTAGTTTCTAATAGAAATTCTTCGTTATCAAAACTTTCGATTTTTTTGACGCCAGTAATTGAAATATTTTTTCTTTCGTTGATAGTAACACTATGATTAGAAGTTATGATGTTATCCTTGTCCATATTTGCCTCCTAATCTAATATATGTGGTTATGTTAAAAATAGAATAAATTTTTATAATATTAAAATAAAAAGGCATTTTTTTAATGCCATTATTTATAAATTAGTATTTTAATTTATGGTTGTACTAGTGTCCAAGCATTTTCATTTCCTACTTGATCTGTTCCTTGTCCTGTTGTTAGGATCTTTGGTTTTAAGACAACTACTGGTCTAAAACCAAATGCGCCACCATGGTTATAGTGACTACTACCTGTAGCACCTATATGAAATAAATCAGTACTATTAGCTTCTGTAGCTACCCAATAATAAACCCCAGTTGCTCGTAATGTAATGTTTTTCATCGCTTCATCATTGGTCATAGCATGCGCTGATTCAGCATATGAGTTCATATATTGTTGAATTGCTCGTTCATCCATAGTTTTTATGCTTGATTTTGGATCCATACCATGACGATAACATTCAGGCTGTCCAGCGTGAACTATCGTTACGGTTTTAGTACTTGTATTTGTTTCAAGCACACGCCATCCGTTATATTCTGGAGCTACACTTTCATAACATGCCACACTCTTGTTTTTACTAGCCTTATCTATATATCCACCAAATTTTAAGTATTCAGTTGGTATAGGAGCAGAATCGGACCAATTACCGGCATCATAGTTTACATAGTCTCCAACAGATACTATATCAGACAAGTAAGCATATCTATAATCTTTTACATGTTCTTTCAAACTATTAATTTCAGTTAATGACGTATTGATTAAATCATCCAGGGCACTTTTCACCGTTGTTAATTCGCCACCTTTTTTCTGGTAGCTCACACCATCGCTAGTTAGCTGACTAGCTCCATATGTTATACCATTAGTTACCACTAATAGT
>CANRCZ010000043.1 GCA_947629265.1 uncultured Bacilli bacterium
TATTGTTTAAGGTTTGACCATGACGTATTACGTATAGTTTCATATTACTCGTTTAATTGATTGGTTTCATGGTAGGGAATAAAACGACATCTCTAATTGATTCTTGGTTATATATGATCATCATTAAACGATCGATACCAAATCCTAAACCGGATATTGGTGGCATACCTTGTTCCATAGCTTGCATAAATCCCTCGTCTAATTCCATGGTTTCATCGTCACCTTGCATTTTAGCTTTAGCTTGTTCGATAAAGTTGTTTCTTTGTATTTCTGGATTGACTAATTCTGAGTAGGCTTTACATAGTTCAGTACCGCAAGCGACAACTTGGAAAACGTCGATAATACGACTATCGTTATCATTTCTTCTAGCTAGCGGAATTAAGATAGCGGGATAATTGTATAAAATAGTAGGTTGTTCGATGTTTTGTCTGATTTTTTTCTTATAGACAAAATCGATAATTTGACTTAGTGATTTATATTCTTCTAAGTCAGCTTTAGTGAATAGTCCTTTATCGATAATTTTTTGTTTTAGGGTTTCTGGATCTTCGATATCTAGAAAGTCAAAACCTAGTATTTTTTGCATTTCTTCGGTATAGTTAATTCTACTCCAATCTTTTACACCAAAATCTAAGGTTACACCGTTATATTCGACAGTCGTTGTTCCTTTTAATTCTAGTAATAGATTTTTAATAAAGTCTTGATAAAATTTGATATTATCTTCAAAGTTCCAATATGAGGCATACCATTCTATTTGGGTAAATTCTTGTAAATGTTCTGTATCCATACCCTCGTTTCTAAAGCATTTAGCGATTTCGTATACTTTATCGTATCCACCAGCGATACATTGTTTTAGGTATGTTTCTGGGGCTATTCTTAAGTTCATATCTAAATCTAAGGCGTTATGGTGGGTATAAAATGGTTTAGCACTTGCACCACAGACTGCTGTTTGCATGATAGGTGTTTCGACTTGTAAAAAGCCATGTTCGCCTAAGTATTTATGAACGAAAGCATATAATTTGCTTCTACCTAGGAAGACCTCTCTTGAATTTTCGTTTGAGATTAAATCGACATATCTTTCTCTATATTTGATTTCGGTATCAGCTAGTCCATGAAATTTTTCTGGTAATGGTCTTAAGGCTTTACCTAGGAAAGTAAATTCTTGTACTCTTAAAGTTTTTTCACCAGTTTGTGTGGTAAACATTTCACCTTTTACGCCGATAAAGTCACCTGAATCGATCAGTTTTTTAAAAAAACTATATTTTTCTTCGCCGATTTCATCTATTTTAAATTCAAGTTGTAAATCAGCTTCCAAGTTTCTAATTCTAACAAAGCTTAATTTTCCCATTTTGCGCATGAAGACAATTCGGCCTGCTACGCTTACATCTTTTACGCCATCTTCTAGTTTACTTGCTTCTTTTAAAGTATGGGTTATTTCGTATTTTTCTGGATATGGATTACAGTATTTACTTATTTCTTCTAATTTTTCTCTTCTTACTACCTCTTGCTCGGTCAATTCTTTCATGATTACCTCCTCGTACTTATATATGATACCATAATTTTAGGTAAGTTTACAGTCTAAAATAGTAAAATTTATGTATTTCGGTAATTTTCTATGATGGTTTTAAATTCTTCTTTTGTTGTTGCTTTAAATATTTCTTCTTTTATTTTAATAGACTTTTCTAGTCCTTTTAAATAGTAACTTGCTAGTGTTCGCATTTCTAATATTGCTAATCGTTCAGGTTTAAATTTAATTAAATAGTCTAGATGGGTTAGCATCATGTCTAGCTTTTCATCTTTGGTTATTTCTTTAGGTAAAGTATTACTATTTAGATAATCTATACATTCTTTGATTAGCCATGGATTACCTAGTACTCCTCTAGCTAGCATAACGCCATCACAATTAGTTTCTTCGATCATTTTTTTAGCATCGAAGCATGTTCTTATATCACCGTTACCGATAACGGGAATATTTACGTTTTCTTTTACTTGTTTAATGATATTCCAATCGGCTAGACCACTATATCCTTGGGCTCTCGTTCTTGGGTGGACAGTTATTAAGCTAGCGCCTGCTAATTCTATTTTTTTTGCAATACTAACAGCGTTTATATGATTGCTATCGAATCCGCTTCTTATTTTTACGGTAACTGGTCGATCGATACTATTTACAACCGCTTTTACTATTTCGTAGGCTTTATTTTCATCTTTTAGTAAGGCGCTTCCTGCTTTAGCTTTTATAGCTACTTTAGGAACGGGACAACCCATGTTGATATCGATAAAGATATTTTTATATTTGTCTGTTAATATTTTGGCAGCTTTACTTATCGTATCTTTATCACTACCAAATAATTGTACACCGACTGGTACTTTTATTTCTTCGATACCGTTTAACATATCGAATGTTTTTTGATTGTTTCTAACGATAGCTTCTGCACTTATTAATTCAGTAAATACCGCTCCAACATTCATTTTTTCAACTATTTTAAAGAATGAGGGATTGGATATACCAGCCATTGGGGCTAGTAAGACATTATTTTTTATTTCTATGTTACCGATTTTCAACATTTTATCACCTGTTTTTATTAATTTTGTGAATAATTTATATTTATATAATACCATATTTAAGAAAATATTGACATAATTGATTGTCTTACTTTGCTAAATATTGTAAAGAAAAACTGTCTTTTTGACAGTATTTTATAATAAAATTTAACAATAATTATAACTTTTTTATTTCATTTCGACTAGTTGCCATGCATCGTTTCCAAACATATCTTTTACTTTTCCAGTTGTTAGGATATTTGGTTTTAGGACTACTACGGGGCGAAAACCGAATGTCGCAGTACCGTTTGTATGGGTTTCACCATCAGCATACACACTAGCTAAATAAAGATCTTGACTCCCACTAGTAGCTAACCAATAATATGCTCCAGTTAGTAGTAAATTACTTTTCTTTAGATCTTCAACATCTTCTAATTTTAGTGATCTAGCTGAGGTTGCATATTTTCCATTTATGTATTGCGAACTTGCTCGATCATTTAATTTAGTTATACTTGTAGTTGCGCTATTTCCGTTATGATAACATTCGGGTTGGCCAGCGTGCACGATGGTCACAGTTTTAGAAGATGTATCTATTTTAAATACGCGCCAGCCTTGCAATGATGTTGAGCCACTATCGCATTTTACACTTTTATTTTTACTTTGTCCCTGAGTATATCCACCAAATTGTTCTTCGTTTACTGTTTTATCTGCAGAATTACTCCACTCACCAGCATCATACTCTACATAATCACCTACTTGTACATTATCAGCTAGATAAATAGTTAATTTTTTATAGTCAGATACTTGTTTTTTTAATTCATCAACTTTAGATGACTTAGTTATTAAATCATCTAATGCACTTTTTACTGTTATTACCTTTCCGTCCTTTGTGTAGCTCACACCATCGCTAGTCAATTGACTAGCTCCATACGTAATACCATTAGTTACCACTAATAGTATTAATATTATTAGTAGATAACCCCCCCCCAAGCCTTATTTTTTCTTTGGGATGTTATCATTTTTTTAGACAACTTTATGAGA
>CANRCZ010000044.1 GCA_947629265.1 uncultured Bacilli bacterium
AGAATTTGAAGCTTACAAAAACTATCTTTATAAACAATTTAAAAAAGATGCTAGTTTGAATTATAAAAATATATTAATAGCAAGTATTTTAAATAGAAGTATATCGTTAATTGAAGCTTTTAAATTACTATTACCAAGCAATAATATAATAGTTTTAAACTCTTTAATTAGACTTCAATTGGATAATTGCATTTTTATTTATGGTATTAAATTATTAATAGATGCTGGTTATAATATTGATGAAATAGGTAAAGCAATTATAAAAGGAAATAAAAAATTGAGCGATTATAAAATAGATAAGGTAAAGCTATATGACACCTATATAATTTCTAAATTAAGTGAAAAATATAATAATATTGAAGATATGTATAATTTTTATTGTCGATTTGTTCATTTTTCAGATAGTGCGTTATTATCAACATTAGAAGTTAAAGAAGATAATCTATTATCTATTGGACTTTCAAAAGATTATAGTAGATTTGAAAAAAAAGTTCTTGAAAATGCAAATTCTTTTTCTGAACTAAATAAGTTTATTTTAATTTTATTGAATAAAGAATGGAAAGATATACCAAGTGGTACTAAAATGAACAAATAATTTATATACGATATTTAAAAAAGAAACTTGGTGTACTATAATTACTGATGGAATTAGTCCATCTTAATTTTAGAAAATGTATTGTATAATCAAGTCAACACCTTGCTATTTGTTAGAACTTTTGAACTTTTAATAAAAATGTCGAAATTAATATATATTTTTATAAAAATTACAATAAAGAAAAAACAACTTCTAAGCTAAAGTTGTTTTTTTATAACTAATTTTGGTAATTTAGATTCATTTGGTCTAAATAATTTTGCAAATGTTTATATCCTATTCAAAAATTAATATAATCATGACCGAATTCATCAAGACCACTATCATGAGAACGATAGGTTATTGTAGTTAGTTTCTATATCTTTTCAGGAATTAATTTATCAAAGTATAATAATAATTCCTCTTTTGTATATTTATCTTTATTTTTTATCCAATCAATCCCAATGGACACGATACCACCTATATAAAATTTTGTAATTATATCTAGTGGAATATTGGACTTAACTACATTATTATCTTTTAATCTACTAATTAAATCGCGATTACTAACGTCAATTAGAAAATTTATTAAAATTCCATTTTTATCATTTTTTAGTATTGAATTATAAGTGGCTCTTTTCTCATCAACATGATTAATTAAAATCTTTAAAAATTCTATAAAGTAATTTTTAGAAATATTTTCTTCTTTATTTTGTTTTAATTCATTTTCTAAATTGTGCTTGAGATGATCAATTAGTGCAAGCAAAAGATCATATTTATTTTCGTAGTGCGCATAAAAGGTGGAACGGTTAATTAACGCTTCCTCACATATATCAGAAATCGTTATTTTTTCAAAATCTTTTTGTTCCATTAATGTAATTAAGGCATTAAATAGTACCTTATTCGTTTTAACAACTCTTAAATCAATTTTTTCTTCCATAAAGTCACCTCATGTTGATTATATAATAAATCAACTAGAAAATAAATATCAAACAAAAAGTTTTATAACCATATAAACATATTACTATTTGTGGTGGATAACCAACAAATTTTAACATTTTGTTGTGTACTTAATTTAAGATTAGCGATAAACTATATAGGCGGAGGGATAAATATGAGAAAAATAACCGATTTTATAGTGAAAGGGCGATATGTCTTTTTACTACTATTTATAATAGCAGCAGTTTTTAGCATATATTTATCTACTAAAGTTAATATCAATGATGATATTATGAAGTATCTACCAGAGACATCCGAAACTAAAATAGGTAAAGATATAATGGACGAAGAGTTTGCTGAACAAGATTCTTCGACACTTAATGTTATGTTTCAAGGACTATCAGATAAAGAAAAGGAAGATACTTTAAAAAAATTACAGAGTATTGAAGGAGTAAGTTCCGTCGATTATGAAAATACGGAAGAATACAATAAAGATCAATACACTTTATATGTTTTAAATGTAGATGATTATGATCATTCGGAAACGGCCACCCATGTTTATAACTATGTAAATAATAATTTTAAAATAGCCGGCATAAGTGGTTCTATCTATGAAGAAAATAAACCCGTATTACAACTATGGATAGTAATCTTAGCCATCGCCTGTGGAATGATAATTTTAATAATATTAAGTGAATCTTATCTTGAACCATGGTTATACTTAATTTCTATAGGAATAGCCGTATTCATTAATAAAGGTACTAATATTATGTTTGATAGTGTATCATCGATAACAAATTCAATTGTAGCCATATTGCAACTAGCGTTATCGATGGATTATTCAATTATGTTATCTAATAGATATAAACAAGAAAAATTAACGCACAGTAACAAAATAGAGGCTATGAAAGAAGCACTCTACCATTCGTTTAAAGCAATCTTAAGTAGTTCGGTTACAACCATCGTTGGATTAATTGCCCTTGTATTTATGAGTTTTACAATTGGTAAAGATTTAGGATTTGTTTTAGCGAAAGGGGTATTGTTAAGTTTAATTAGTATTTTCTTCTGTTTACCGGCATTACTTTTAATATTTGATGATTTGATTGCCAAAACCAAAAAGAAAGCGCCTAAATTTAACCTAACTAAATTAGGAAATGTTATCTATAAGAGTAGATATGTTCAATTGATTTTAATCGTTGTATTTTTTGTCGGAGCTTATTTGATAAAAGGAAATATTGGCATACTTTACACCGATTCAGAGCAAGACAAAGTTGGAAAAGTTTTTGAAGAAACTAATCAAATTGCAATCGTATATAATAATAAATATGAAGATCTAATAGCAAATTATTGTAAAAAACTAGAGAAGGATGAAAACATAGATCAAACATTATGTTATTCAAATACAATTAATGAGAAATTAGCATACGATGAATTAAATAAAAAGTTTAAGGATTTAGGGCAAGATACCGAGATCGAAGAGTATCTAATTAAACTTATTTATTACCACTATTACAATAAAGATGAAAACAATAAAATGACTTTAAATGAATTTGTTTCATTTATTAAATCGGACATTTATACCAACGATGATTTTAGTGACAAAATAGATCAAGATACGAGAGAGAATTTAGAACTACTAGAAAATTTCACC